>CAYUTH010000001.1:0-33133 GCA_964447485.1 uncultured Candidatus Cloacimonadota bacterium
ATATGATCTACAAACAGTTTTGGTATGTATATGAAAAATTTTGGGGGTATGCATGGTTTTGTTTGTTAATTCTTGACAACATAAACCAGGTTTCTTTTTTCATAACCAAAACAAGTTGCATTCGCACATACCCCACGAGGAGAATGGATAAGTAATTTGTTATTTACAGGATTTCTTATATACTATACATCAGTTTAATTAGACAAAATGTATTCAATTCCACGAAAGGATTATCATGGTAAATAAAATTGGACGTTTAACAGATAGAGAAGAAAAAGAACTTCAACAAGAGACTATTGCTGCGCTTGAGATATATAAGACAAATGAGAAAAAGGGGACGAAGAAAATCGAGGAACTTGCTGCGTGTAAGAATTACTTCGGCAGAGAAATCGTTGGTAAAACTGCTGCTGATTCAGAAGAGAAGGATAAACTTGCAGATCTGATGAGGGGACTGCTGGATTCTAAAATTTATACAAAACGTGCAACTGCCCTCTTCTTCTTTCTATATTATTATAAAAAACAGCCGGAAGCAATGATCGAGATCGTGAGCGAATATTATGATTCAATCAAATGGGAAGCTGAAAACATAATGGATCTATTTTGGAAAGATTATCCCCAGCTTATGAAGCAGAATATGCTCAAATGGATAGAAAGCACAGATGAAAGAAAGCGTTCATTATCCTTCCACGGTTTGGAAAATTTATCAATAAAAGACCCTCATTTTGTCATGGAGTTCCTCATAAAGATAATTGATGACGAAAGTCTTGAAGTACAAAAAAAGATCACTCATACGCTTATTCAAATCGCGCGTTCACGTCCTGCAGAAGTGTATCCCTATGTGCAAGAGCTTCTCAAAGACGCTGACGACCGCAGAGTAAAAACTATATGGGTCTCCATGAAAAAGCTTGCAAACAGTCTGAAGAGTTCAAATTCAAAAGAGAAAAACGACGACTTTGTCCTTCTTACAAAAAACACAATTAAAGACTGGCGTTCTGATAAAAATAAAAAAGTTCACATTATGGGCGATAAGCTTTTTCACATTATAAAAGACATTTAAAGAATTTTCTGGTCAGGGAACAAATATGCAACACACCGATATTATAATTAAAAATGGGTATATCGTCACCATCAATCCTGCAATGGAAATCATAGAGCATGGTGCAATAGCAATTGATAAAGGGAAAATACGGGCAATCGGGGCCAGCGAGGAAATAGAGAAGAACTATACTAGCAATAAGGTCATTGATGCGTCATCAAAAATAGTAATGCCCGGCTTTATAAATGGGCACAGCCACATCGCCATGTCGTTCTTTCGAGGATATGCGGATGATCTTCTGCTTCAATCATGGCTGGAAGACCACATATGGCCTGCCGAAAAACGATTCCTAAAAGCTCAATTTGTGTATGATTCTTCATTTTATGCCTGTGCAGAGCTCATTAAAAACGGCATCACAATGATAAATGACATGTATTTCTATTCCAAAGAAACAGCCCGTGCTGCAACAAAAGCAGGTATGCGTGCAGTTCTTGGAGAAGGCATTCTCGATTTTCCGATGGCATTTCATAAAACTCCCGAGAGTATGATCAATTATGCCCTGGAAGGTCATGAAGAATTCAAAGATAATGAGTTGATTGATTTTGCAATGATGCCTCATTCTATCTATACCTGTTCAAAAGAAAATCTTATCACCGCTGCCGAAAAAGCTCGTGCTCATAATATGCTTATTCATACACATCTTTCAGAGGTAAAGAAAGAGGTCGATGATTGTGTGAAGGAATACGGAGTCCGCCCTGTGCAGTATTTGGACTCTATCGGTTTTCTTGGAAATGATGTATCGCTTGCCCATGGGGTATGGATTGACGGGCAAGAGCAGAGACTGCTTGCAAAAAAGGGTGTGGGTGTAAACATCTGCACGGAATGCAATCTGAAACTCTCGTCCGGATTTGCGCCAATCAAGGGTTATAAAGAGAATGGTGTTACGATATCTTTGGCAACTGACGGTGTGGCAAGCAACAATAATCTCAGCATTCTTGATGAGATGGATATGACCGCAAAAGTACACAAGGCAATCAATAACGACCCCACATTCCTGCCTGCTGAAGAGGTTGTGCGCATGGTCACAATAGAACCGGCAAAGATATTCAATAAAGAGAATGAGATCGGGTCACTCGAAGTGGGGAAGAAGGCGGACATCATTCTTCTTGAGCGAAACAAACTTGAGAATATGCCGATGTATAATGTCTATTCCCATCTTGTGTACACAATGCACAGCGAGTCTGTAAAAGATGTAATCGTGAACGGCAAAGTGCTCATGCAGGACAGGAAATTTACAGAAATAGATGAAAATGAGCTCTTTAATAAAGCACGATATTATCAGAAAGAGCTGCAGAAAAACTAAAGCAAAATAAAGAGAATATCGAAGATCATTCATATATGAAGTAATTCCATCCATAAAACCTTTACAGCTGGACTTAAAAATCCGGCTTTTTTTTCACGCAGAGATCACAAAGAATTCGCAGAGTACGCAGAGAAAATATTAAGAAAAATATTCATTTTATTTACTGGATCAGTTTTTATTAGTGTTAATCTGTGTTGCATTTCCATTTTCTTGATTTTTTTTCGTGTTTTTCGTGCGTTTCGTGGTTAAATTTCCAATTTCCATTTTCCGTTAATTTTGACAAAAAATATCACCTACCTACATTTTAATAGAAATATATTAAGTATAATTTATTAGGAGCATAAATGAAAAAATACCTTTTTGTATTCCTTAGTGCATTACTTCTGACTTTCAGTCTTGCACATGCATCAACCCTTGAAGTTGACTTCACTTTTGACCGACCTTCGATTACTGAAAATCGAATAATTACTGACTTTGTCACCACGCAGCAAATCCCGGGTGAACCTCTTATTCCTTTTTACGGCGCAAAGATACTTCTTCCTTTTGGCGAGAAGATAGTTAATATCCAAACCTCTCATTCAAGCTGGGAACTTGTTGATTCTGATATGTATATTGATTTTGCCAGAAACCAGCAACCCACAAGCGTACAAGAGATCATTCCCACGCAAAAAAATGAAGCGCTGTACCAATCCGATTCTCCTTATCCGGCAGTAGAATACAAGCTGATCAGCACAGAGATGTACACAGGTCATTCCATAGCGTTGATCAATGTGTTTCCAATCAGATATATTCCGGGAACAGGCACTGTTGAGTATGCTTCAGGCTGGTCATTGGAAGTAGAAACTTCGTATGACGCTGAAATTGCGGACTATCAATCCAGAATGCTGCAGAATTCAGATACAGTCCTTTCAGAGCTCGATAATATGGTGGATAATTCCTATGAAAAACACTCATACATCGGTAAAGAAGCCAAAGTATTCTATCGTGACAATATCGTAGATCCAACCGATCCTCATGATTATATCATTATTACTTCTGAGGATTTCCTTCCCACTTTCACAGATTTTAAAAATTGGAAAATAAACCGTGGCGTACAGGCAGAGGTTTATACCGTTGAAGATATACTGGACAATTATGCCGGCGCAAATGAAGCAGAGAAAATACGAAATTTTCTTATCATTGCATATTCTTTTTGGAGCGGCTCAAGCAATCCTCTAGAGTACGTACTCCTTGGTGGAGATGACGAAATCATTCCGAGTGTGAGTTTTTATGTGGCAGCCGGTGGCACAATTGGTTACATTCCTTCCGATCTTTATTATGGCGGGTTGGATGGGAATTGGAATGGAGATGGTGACAGCAGATATGGTGAAATGGAAGATAATCCTGATTTCTATCCCGAACTCGCAGTTGGAAGAATCCCCGGAGATGTTCAGCAGGATTTTGTGAATGCAATCAATAAAATTGAAAGTTATACTGATATACCAAAACCCGCACTTGAGAAAGCATGCATGGTAGGGGAAAATCTGAATACGAATCCCATGACCTGGGGAGGTGATTATAAAGACGATGTCGCAACCCGAATTCCGGTTGATAATTATCATTTTTATACATTATATCAGCGCGAAGGAACCTATTCCGGAACTACGGTGAAAAATGCCATCAATTCGGGAATGGGGATCATAAACCACATGGGGCATGCGAACTATAGCATTCTTATGGGGATGAGCCCGAACACTCCGGACACATTTATTAATGATGAATATGGCTTCATTTATACGCAGGGCTGCTATCCTGCTGCCTTTGATGATGGCACAAGCGGGTCCGCAGAATGTGTGGGTGAGCGCCTTGTCATCGCTGAGCACGGTCCAATGGCTTTTGTAGGAAATACCCGTTACGGCTGGTATTCTCCGGGCTCAATCGAGGGTACTTCAGAGCAGTTTGACCGAACCTTTTTTGATGCACTGTTCGTCGAGAACATCAGAGAACTTGGCAAAGCCAATAACTACTCAAAAGTAGCACTCGTTTCGACAGTTGACAATCCATGGATGCGCTGGTGTTACTACGAACTGATCTTGTTTGGAGATCCCGGAACTGCAGTCATTATGACTGACGGAGAATTTCCATATTTAGAAGTCGCTGATATAGAATTTTTTGATACTTCCGGAGATAATGACGGCATTATCAATCCCGGCGAACAGATCGAGATGGTCGTCGAACTTCAAAATATGCCTGACTGGCAGACTGCTGAGAACATAGAAGTCGAGTTCATTTGCGACAGCAGCTTTATTATGCTTCAGAATACTACATGCAATTACGGATCCCTCACAGCAGGTAACAGTATAGATAATACCTCGAATCCTTTTGTCTTTACTGTCAGCAACAGTTGCGCATACGAAGACATTCATTTCCAGCTTCATATCACCTCGAACCAAACTGCAACCTATCCTTTTGATAAGATGTATTATGACACATTCCAGATTTCTCTTATTCAGACGAACTGGCCCACATATCTCGGTGCAGAAGTGAAATCTTCACCAATTGTTATTGATTTTGATAATGACGGCGAGGATGAGATCGTCACAGTTGATCGAATGGGTAATGTGTATGCGATCACTACAGACGCACAGACAAAACCAGGTTTTCCTATCCAGCTTAATGACGAGATTTGGGCATCTCTCGCAGCAGGCGATATCGATAATGATGATGAACTTGAACTGGTTATAGCCGGAAGAAACGGTACGATCTATGCCCTCAATCATGACGGATCACAGGTCTTCTCCTATACTGCAGGCGGACAGATCATCACTACTCCTGCGCTTGCAGATCTTGATGATAATGGTTTCCTTGAAACGATAGTTTCCTGCATTGACGGAAAACTCTATGTCATTGATCATGAAGGAAATGATTTCATGAATTTCCCCTACGAATTTGATGCACCGCTGTGCTCTGATGTAGCAGTTGGGGACATAAACGAGGATGGTGTCATGGACATGATCGTCGGCTTAACGAATGGGAAAGTATATGCGATAGACAGCAATGCAGAAGTACTCACTGGATTCCCTGTGCAGACAGAATCCCACATTTGGTCTTCACCAGTTATTTTTGATACGAATTATATCACCTTTGGAAACAGCAGCAACAAGCTGTATATCATTGATTACACTGGCACAGTTATCCATCAGGAAAGCCTTTCCGCAAGTTTGTTCTCCTCTCCAATTGCATTCGCACAATATCCGGGCGGTGCATTCAACATCAGCTATTCGTCTATGAATGGAGAAGTCAGGATGCTGGATGCAACCGGATCAACACTTGATGGATGGCCTGTGAGCATGAACAACACGTCCAAGACAAGCCCTATTGCCGCTGATATAAATAATGACGGCAGTGTAGAAATACTTGCATCAACCCAGGACGGTCATATCTATAGTTATGCGTATGATGGGACGCTGCTTCCGGAATTTCCAATTTGCAATCCGACCTCAGTTACTTCACCAATTGCCCTCTACGATCTTGATGCCGATGGCGACTACGAGATCATTGCAGGTTCCACTTCCGGTATTTCGGTTTGGGATTACAAGGAGCTTCACGGCTCATTCCATCCATGGACAGTTTATCGGGGCAACATCCAGAGAACCGGCAACTATGCTGATAATCTAACTTACGCAGTTGAGCCGGAAATGCCCTCCAATGACTTTGCGCTCCATCAGAATTTCCCAAATCCCTTTAAAAATTCTACCCTGATTTCCTACAGTCCCGGAGCATTCCATTTTGAGCATGCAACGCTCGCGGTTTTCAATATCAAAGGACAGAAAGTCCGTGAAATTCCATTTGCAAACGGCTCTTTTTCCGTGCAATGGGATGGAAAAGACAACAGCGGCAGAACGCTGGCAAACGGCGTTTATCTCTACAAATTATTGACAGAGAATTACGAGTCCGGAGTAAAAAGACTCCTCATAATAAAATAATATAAATAAATTTTAGGTGCACCCATAGCTCAGTTGGTAGAGCAGCTGACTCTTAATCAGCGGGTCCTGGGTTCGAGTCCCCGTGGGTGTACCATTTTTTTAGCTTTTCACATTATAATAGCACAAATTCAAAAATATCTTGATAATCTTTTTACCAAAATTATATTTTACACTATATAATTTATTAAGATAATATAAATATTGAGTATTGAAATCAATACAACCATGCAAATGGACATAAGTAGGTATAGAATTTAAAGCGCGGTGAGGTTAATAAGATGAAACAACTGAATTTTATTGAATACCTCGATTTTGAAAGAGCAATAAACATTCATGATATTCCAGATTCAATAACGAATTTACAAAAAGATACAGTCTGTTTTGTAAAGGATAAGGAATTTGGAATTGATGGGATATTATTCTGCGATGACTTTCCGGCAGTATTTACAAAACAAGTAATCAGCTTTGATAATAATATTACACTGAAAGAAATAGCTAAAATTCATCAAAAAATATGGAATTTTAAAAAAGTGCTATTTCTTTACGTATATAATGAAGTTGAAATCAGAATCTACAACTGCGCAGAAAAACCATTTACAGTAACAACCGAAACAGATTACCAAAACGAATTAGACAAACTTAAATTATATTCTGCCAAATCAGGTGATAAACAAAAGCTCGAAACTATTAAAAGATTATTTTCTTCCATTGCGATAGATACAGGAATCATATGGACACTGGAAGAAGCAAATGAGTTAAGAAAAAAAATACATTTTCAGCATAGGGTAAACGAATACCTTGTGGAAAGTCTTATTAATCTAACTTGTAAATTACAAGATGACGGATTAGATATTGAACTCATTCATAAAAATATATTACGTTCTTTATTCCTTCTTTATCTCGAGGATCGTGGTGCGACTGATAAAGCATTTTATAATAAAATATTGGAAGGGGCGAGAAGTTACTTCGATATTTTAGATGATGTTGAAGCAACATATGCATTATTCAGGAAACTGAAAACGAATTTCAATGGAAATGTATTTACTTTTGATGATGATGAAGTTAAATTTGATCATACAGCACTAACAAAAATTAAAAAGTGTTTTATTGCAGGTTACGAAAGTACGGACCAACTTGAATTTTTTGAAGACTGGCGATTATTCAATTTTGGAATTATTCCAATAGAGTTACTTAGTGAAATTTACGAGAATTTTTTACTAAAAATTGATCCTCAGAAGAAAAAAATATCCGGCACATTTTTTACCCCACCGTCGTTGGTTGAACTAATGCTGAACGAAAGGTTACCAATAGAAAATCAAGAAACCGACTATAATATAAAAATCCTTGATCCAGCGTGTGGGTCTGGTATTTTTCTGGTTGAAGGTTATAGAAGATTAATAAAAAGGTACGAATATAAGCACAATGAAAAATTAACTGAATATGATAAACTTCAAAAGCTTTTATTAAATAATATTTATGGAATTGAATATGACCCTCTCTCCATAAAAGTAGCAGCTTTTAGTCTATACTTAGCATTACTAGAAAATGTAGAGCCAAAGACATTATGGCAGGATCGAAAGTTACCTTATCTTATTAATAATCCAGAAGATAAGTCTATAGAAAAGCAAGGTAAAAATCTTTATAAAAGAGACACAATTGCTGAAAACGAAGAAATAGAATCTATCGCCTTCGATCTGGTAATCGGTAATCCTCCTTTCGGAACAAAAAATCCTTTAGAAACCATACGTAAATATTGCAAGAGTGAAGGTTTTGCATTAGAAAGCGCTTTACCTTTTTTACATAAATCGGTTAAGTTTTCTCCTAAAGGTAAAATAGCTTTAATATTTAATACAAAAACTCTCACGAATACTAAAAGTACCTATGAAGCTTTTAGGAAGTGGCTGTTCAACGAATGTTATGTGGAAAAAATTTATAACTTTTCCATTCTAAGAAAAGCACCAAAAGATTTTGGCGGTCAATTATTCAGGTCAACAACAGCTCCCATCAGTATTATATTTTATCAAAAAGAAAAACCGATCAATTTCAATGACAGAATTATCTATTATGCTCCTAAGACTTTTATTAAAGGGCACGTGCTTGAAGGAATTGTAATTGAAAAATCCGACGTAAAGTATCTTCCAAGAGAAGAATGCCAAAAGCCCGATACGAAGATTTGGAAGATTACTATGTGGGGTGGGATGAGAGACTTAGTATTTTTAAAGAAGTTAAATAAATATGACACTCTTGGTAAGTATTTAATTAGAAAAAAAATGCATGTGGGATTGGGATTACAATTTTTAGATAAATCAACAAAAAAACCAATTAAATGTAATGATTTTCCGAATACATATATTTCTCCTCAAAATATAAATAGATATGTTTCTTACAATTTTTCTAGTTTAAACAGTGGTTTAACAGAAAAATCGAAAGAAATATATGCTAAATACTATCGTACTACAATAAATGAACTACCACCTATTGATTTATTTAGAAGAGTCGGTATTGAACCAATAGTATTTAGGGCACCCCATATTCTGATTAAAGAAGGTCTTTCAAATTGGAAAATATGTTCATCATTTATTGATGTTGATTGTACGTTTAATAGCAAAATTCTTGGGATTAGTTATAGGGACAAAAAAATATTAAAAGGTTTAACTTGCTTTCTAAATTCAAAAATTGTACGCTATTATTTATTTCTTTGTTCTGCTTCTATTGGTATAGAGAGAGAAGAAATAAAACCTAACGAGATTTATCGACTTCCTTTTATTTTAACGGAAAAGAATTTATATGAGCTAGCTCAACTATATGATAAATGGATAAATCATAAGATGTTTTTTAAATCTAATATAGAAGAATTAGAAGAAAACGTTGATAATTATATTTTTTCGATTTATAATACTACAAATGAGGAACTACAAATCATAGAAGATTTTATAGTCTATTCTATTCCATTATTAATAAAAAAAAATAATTATGTAGTTAGCTCATCTTCGAATAGTTTATTGCGAGATTATTCAAATAGAATTTGCCAAAAATTAAATGATTATTTACAAGAACAAAATTTATTTGCTAATGCAACGATATACACGATAAATAAATCGTCTCCATTAATGATGATGAAACTTTCTTTTAGTAATGAACAAAAAGAATTAATTCAGTCTGAAGTTGATGTAAGTAAAGAATTGAAGAAATTAGACGAATATTTGTGGGAAAATAGAGCAACAAATATTTATTTTAGAAAAAGGATGAATTATAAAGATGGAGACGATGTTTATATTATCCGACCTAATCAACGGAGGTTTTGGACACCGACTATGGCAATTGAGGAAACCTCTGAATTGATTCTTGAGATTTTAAATGAGGTTTAGGGTATGGGGGTAAATTATAGTATTGCGGTTGCTTTTAGAACAGTCTACGAGAATCGTTGCATCCAATTAATTCTTGCGGCTTATCATAGTGCCATAAACGAAAAGTCGGTATCAATTGATTGGAATGAGAATGATATTACTGCCCAACTGCATGAATATATTGAGAATAATCCATTACGAATACAATGGTCAATTTCAAGTAATGTTGAGCATCACTTGCCTAAAGATTCTATTAAAAAAAAGAAAGGATTTTCAGATAAATTTCCGCGCATTGATTTGAGATTTGTGACCTTTAATAAATTGGAATATAAATATTATATAGAAGCAAAAAGGTTAAAAGAAAAAGATTATGAATTAAAGAAAAGATATATCGAAACAGGAATTGATAATTATATTTCAGAAAAATATCCACTTGGATGTCTTGTTGCTTACTTTTTGGAAGGGAATGTGGATGTAACCGTTTCAGGTATTAATTTGCTATTACAAAAATACGACAGGGACCCAGAAATTTTGAAAAAACAGTCGTGTAATTTACATGATTACTACTATGTATCTTCTCATCAGAAAATTACAATTAAACATTATATCTTAGATTTTACAGTACAGTAATTTTGGTTACATTTATCATTGTTTGGAACAAAAATACATCATACCTGCAATATAAATATAGAACAAATACCCAAAAGAGATTGATAAGGCTTTATGATTTTCTATATCAAGGATAATTTTATGTAACATTATAATAAACTCAATAAGGAGGCAAAAATGGCACAGGACAAAAAGGAGACCTTCAAACAGCTTTCAAGCTTGTGGGAATATGAGAACATAACGATTCTCCCTACAATCGGCGAGAAATATGCTATTCTCAGCGATCTCCATTTCGGGGACGGCGGACCCGCTGACGACTTTCGGGATAACATCAAACCGATGAAGCGCTTGCTCACCCACTATCTTGAGAATAAGTATCGAATCATCCTGCTTGGGGATATCGAAGAACTATGGCAGTTTGACCTTGATATGATAAAGAAAAAGTATGATGAGGAAATTTATAGTCTGTTTAGAAAATTTGGTGATGGTCGTGTCATACGGGTGTTTGGTAATCACGACAGGGAATGGGAATCCCCGCCTGATCCTGTTATGAAAAATCCTGAAATAACAAAAGGTGCACCCGAAGCTCTAAAACTGAAAATTGGAGAAGATAATCCTATCATTCTTCTCGTGCATGGGCACCAGGGAAACATCGAATCCGATAAAAATAGCTGGTCTAGCAAGTTCTTTGTAAGAGGAATATTCAAACCTCTTGAACCACTTGCCAAATTCTTAAAGTTTTATGGACATCCTTCAGCTACGAAATCGCAAGTCACAACGGATTACGAACAGATCATGTATGCATGGGCAAAAAAGAACAAGGTGATCCTGATATGCGGGCATTCCCACCGGGCGATCTTTGCATCGACCTCTTACGCGCGGAGACTGCAAAACCAGATCGACGCACTCCAAAAAGAGAACAGAGATAATTCAAACGATCATAAACTCGTTAAAGAAAACAAAAAGAAAATCAAAGAATTAAATAAGAAACTCGACGAAGAGAAAAATAAAAACCGCGATATCGATCCTACCGATCCTGGCAAACAACCTCTGCCGTGCTATTTCAATACCGGCTGCGGACTCTTCACTACCGGCATCACATGCATAGAAATTGAAAATGATGAAATCAGACTGGTAAAATGGCATAATAATAAAAAGAAAGAATCTATGTATGAAATTTATGAACATGGTTCTTTATATGAATTTTATGAACAAATAAAAAATACAAGTAGTTAATATTATAAGAATTAATATGAAAAATGATATTCTAATTCTGGAACAACTCTCCATGAATGCGTGGCCCTCGCTTCAAAGCATGTTCTATGATGGCTGGATTCTTCGTTTTGCAAATGGCGTGACAAGACGTTCCAATTCAGTGAATCCAATGTATGAATCCACGCGTGATGTTGAGGAGAAGATTGCATTTTGCGAAAAGATCTACTCAGAAAAAATTCTTCCGACAATTTTTAAACTTACATCCGCTGCATGCCCGGCACAACTCGATGAAGTTCTATCCCAAAGAAACTACCAGAGGCAAGCAGAAACATCAGTACAAACCTTCGATCTTACCAAAGCTATTTTTGAAGCGAATCGCAGCATAATTCTCAATGAAAACCTTGAAGAGAATTGGGTGAAATCTTTCGTGAGTCTCAATAAATATGATACTGATAAAAATCAAATCTACCACGCGATCTTACAGAATATTATCCCCGAGACAATATTTGCAAGCTATCGGATAGGGAACCGGATTGTGGGATGTGGTCTGGGAGTGAAGCAAGGCAAGTATATTGGTCTCTTCGATATTGTCGTTGATGAAGAGCACCGGGGAGTGGGGCTGGGTTACTATATTGTGACCTCACTTATGAAATGGGGAAAATCAAAAGGGGCAACCATTGCGTATCTGCAGGTTATGACAGACAATGAAATTGCGCGACATCTCTATGAGAAACTTGGTTTTGAAGAGCAGTATAAATATTGGTATAGGGTGAAAAAACATAAATAATAACTCTTTTTCTTGAACATCAATCAGAGTTAGAATTTCTTTCAATTCATTTTAATTACTTATATCTAAAAAAAAATTGACAAATAAATATCACCATAAAGTATACTAAAGGAGCAGCTAAAATTTCTGGAACGTAAACAAAACAAGAAAAAATAGGAGTGATCATGAAAAAAATTATCATCTTTTTGTTTATCTTATTGCATGCTGGATTATTGCTTGCCCAAATAAATGTTCAGGGTGATGTATCTGGAACCTGGACTGCGGCAAACAGCCCCTACAATGTTACCGGAAATGCGAATGTACCAAACGGACAAACACTGACGATTGAGCCGGGAGTCACGGTTAAATTTATGGGCAACTACGGTCTACAAATCTACGGAGGTCTATTTGCTGTTGGAACAGAAGCAGACACTATTCGTTTTACTTCGGGGCAATCTTCCTGTAACCCCAGTGATTGGAACTATATCAGATTTGAAAGCATTTCCGATTCCAATAGCGTTATATCTTATGCAAGAATTGAATATGCAGATCGGGGAATCTACTGCTATTGGTATACTTCTCCGACCATCAGCAATAACACGATAAGTAATAATTCTTATGGAATCTTCTGCAACTCTTCTTCCCCGACAATCAGAAATAACACGATAAGTAATAATTCTTATGGAATCTACGGCTCTTCTTCCCCAACCATCTTGAATAATATTCTTTATAATAATAGTACAGGTATTTATGCATCTTCATTACCTTCATCTTTGGATTATAATCTATTCTGGCAAAACAATACTACTGGTTCCGGTGGTGGTATTCCTGCTGTATTTGGAGAGATTGTAACAGTAAATGCCAATGGCGATTCTTGCGATGCTTATTTCAACCTATTTATGGATCCACTTTTTGTAGATACTGGCAATTTTAATTTTCATTTAACGGAAAATTCACCCTGCATTGATGCCGGAAATCCCGACCCGATTTATTATGATCCGGACGGCACTATTGCGGATATTGGAGCTTTCTATTTTGATCCGGCTCAAGTTCCCTTAACTGCTAGGTTCTCAGCAACACCAATTTGTGGGAATACACCATTAAATGTTCAATTTACCGATTTATCGATAGGTTATCCTGAAACATGGGAATGGGATTTCCAGAATGATGGGATAATTGATTCTTATGAGCAAAACCCGGTTTTTATTTATAACGAAACCGGCACTTATACCGTATCTTTGAAAGTTACGAACAACAGGGACCAGCATACGAAAATAAAAGAGAATTATATAACAGTTTTTGGCGATCATGTCGAACCTCTGATCAATAATAATTGGACAACTTTTACTTGGCCCTACAATGCGTATTATCCTCTAGATCCTGGTGGTATAAATGGGCATGTTGGTAATGCCTGCGGTTATACGTCCATGGCAAGAATTTTACATTATTGGGAATTTCCGATAAATGGTAATGGTATATTAGATTTTAACGACATCTTTGGTTTTCATTGGTATTGTGATCTTACTGATCTGAGTCTGAATTATTCGGCAATGCCTTTTACTCTTCCGCACAATGCAACTCAGCCAGAATATCATGAAACCGCAAACCTATTTTTAGCTTGCGGAGCAGTTGGTGAATATGTCCATATTTGGGCTCCTAATGATGTAGAAAATATACCGCCTGCATTTATTAATTATTTCTATTTTAGTCAAACGGCAGAGGTTGTAAAACGGGAGGACTATACGAGACAAGAATGGATCAATATTTATAAAACTGAATTATATAACGGAAGACCCATTATGATGTGTGGCAGAACTGCTGATAGCCCTTCTCCCGGACAGCCAGGTCAGGTATTTGGTCATTGGTGGGTTTGCGATGGATATAATGAAAATGATGAATTTTATATAAACTATGCTTATGGTGGTATTCAAGGTTATTATGATATTGATGATATGGGTGTTTATTTAGCATGGAACAGAGCAATAATCGGATTACAACCTGAACTGAACGGGAAAGCAATTTCTCTCTTATCTTTAAATGGGGGAGAGACTTTAGTGCCCGGAGAAGAAACTGATATTACATGGAACAGTGTGAATGTTTCAGACATAAGGATTGAATACACAACAGATAATGGATATAACTGGCAGGAGATTATTGCAAGCACCTCCACAAGTACAGGTTTCTATACATGGACAGCTCCAAATATTAATTCTAACGAGTGCAGGATAAAAATTACTGATGTTAGTGATAATAATGTATATGATAAAAGTGATGATGTTTTTTCAATTCAGTCTTATGGATTGACGCTAATATCGCCAAACGGAGGTGAATCTTATATCCCAGGGATTACAACTTTAATTACGTGGGATAATACAGTCGTGGCTCACATCAAAATTGAATATACCACCGATAATGGTTTGAACTGGATTGAAATAACTTCAAGTGCTTCGACATCTTCAGGTAGTTATGATTGGATCATCCCGGATATCATTTCTGATGAGTGTAAAGTCAAAATTACTGATATCACAAATTACGCAATTTATGATGAAAGCGATAATGTATTTTCAATTATATCTTACATACCTATATACGATATCCAATATACTACGCTACCAGGACCAGATGGTACTTATCCCTCTTTGATGGCTGGAGAGGTTGTCACAACATTGGGAATTGTAACTGCTGTCGGCTATTCGGGTTATAACAATAACTTTTTTATTTCCTCACCTGAAGGTGAGTCCTGGAAAGGTATTTATGTCTATAATGCTAATACTGAACCGAGTATTGGTTATATGGTTGAGGTTCATGGAGAAGTTGTTGAATATTTCGGGTTTACGGAATTTCATGCTCCTGATGTAATTGTTTTAAGCTCAGGAAATCCTATTCCGGAGCCAATTGTGGTGAACACAGGAGATCTGGTTGCTCCTGTAAATGCAGAGGCATATGAGGCATGCATAGTGAAAGTCGAAAATGTTACTGTAACACAAGCACCGGATCCTGATAACGAATGTTATGTAGATGATGGGACAGGTGAATGCCAGGTTGATGACAAAATATTTGCTTATTCGGCTTCTTTAGGTGAACAATTTACATATATTATTGGTGCAGTAGATTATAGTTGGGATGAATATGGAATTAATCCACGGGATATAGATGATCTATGTGTTTATTCCACCGATGATCCTTCCAATGATGATCTGACTTTATATCAAAATTCTCCTAATCCATTTAATACCCAAACTTCAATAGCTTATTCTTTACCACAATCTAGTAACGTAAAAATAAATATTTTCAATCTCAAAGGTCAATTAGTGAAGATCTTGGTTAATGAAAAAAAACCTGCAGGATATCATGTAGTCGAATGGCTTGCTGCAAATATGAATAATGGTATTTATTTCTGTAAGATGGCGACTGAAAATGAAACATTTATCAAGAGGATGATCCTAATGAAGTAAGCTTCGAATTTCACAGGACAGGTCTTAATGAGATAGAGTTAGAATCTAATAAATATAGGGCTCATTTCAATAATGGAATGAGCCCTTTTTCTTTTAATTCACAATGGAATTTATTGACATCCCGATTAATAAAATCACTTGCATAGAGAAACGAATAATTAATAAAATTAATAAGGAATCTCATGAAAAAGAAATCCATTAGAATCATTCAACTGGCTATTATTGCTCTACTTTTCATTGCTGCATTTCTTCAAGCAGAAGAGTTCCAACAAAAGAATCAAGATGCGTGTATCTGGAAGATAGAATCAGACAGCAATACCGTTTATATAGCGGGTTCCATACACTTTTTAAAAGAAACGGACTATCCGCTTGATCAAAGATTCGATCAATGTTTTCAGGATGCAGAGAATGTCGTTTTCGAATTGCATTATGACAGCACGCAAACTCCTGCTTTTCAACAATATACGCTTATGAAAGCATTCTATCCCGAAGGTGGGACATTTAAGGGATCAGTAAGTGATTCAACTTACAATCTAGTGAAAGATAAACTCCTCGAACTCGGTATGCCCATAGAAAAACTCAATGCCTTCCAGCCCTGGTTCATTGCGGTCACTATGCTTAGTTTGAACATACAAAAACTGGGATTCGATCCCCAACTCGGGGTTGATCAGCACTTCTTTGCCATGGCTAAAGAAGCTCAGAAAAATATCATCGGTCTGGAAACAGCGGAATATCAACTCGATCTCCTCTCGACTTTGGGTGGTGACGACCAGGAAGCTTTTGTGATCCAGACATTGGATCAGTTCGATGAAATGGAATCGGGTTTTCAGGACCTTGTTGATGCATGGAAAAAGGGAGATCTGGAAAAGTTGAATGAGCTTCTCAATAAGGGTTTTGAGGAATATCCTGCACTCATGCAGTCTTTATTGATCGACAGAAATTACAATTGGCTGGATGAAGTGATCGGGTACACAAAGGATAATGAGGATTATCTGGTAATAGTCGGGGCAGGGCATCTTGCAGGCGATGAGGGTTTGATCGAGCTTCTCGAAGCACAAGGATATTCTGTTGATAGATTTTAGGCATCATAAGAAATGACTGAAATGTTACTATTTGAAATACAATGAGCAGATATACGGAATATTATGATCAAGAAGCCGAAGCCACAGCGTGGTATGGTCCGGAAGTTATTTTCGGACTTGTGTACACGTTCATACAACCGGGACAAAAATTACTTGATATTGGGATCGGCACCGGTTTGAGTTCAACGCTGTTTCATGATTTTGGAATGAACATCTATGGCATGGATATATCAGAAGAAATGCTTGAAGCAGTTCGGAATAAGAATATTTCTCAAAATCTCATCCTGCATGACCTGACTAAATTTCCCTATCCCTATGAGAAGGATTTTTTCGATCTCGTAATAAATGCGGGGGTATTCCAGTTCTTTGTGGATTTACAACAGGTTTTCAAAGAAACAAGCAGGATAATGAAAAAGGATGCTTACTTCGCTTTTGTGGTTGGGCATCGAAGTCCGGCAGAGGTTTCAGCTGTGATTGTTGGTTCGGAACATACCGGTTCTGATAGAATGGTGACGATGTATCGACATTCGGATGAGCAGATAAACCGATGGCTTGCTGAAGCATCATTAAGAGAAATCAGAAGCGTTGAATTTGCTGTTTTTATGGATAAGGAGAAAAAGCACCGGCTGCCGGCAAAGGTGTATATCGTAAAAAATATTTAAGAAATTAAAACCACAGATTAACACGAATGTACACAAATTATATATGACTGAACAGTCATAGACCATTCTGTGACGGAATTTTTGAATGAAGAATGAAGAACAACGATTTTTGATTTTAGATGTACAACCGTTGCGAAGGTCGAGAAGAGACCGTTCGAAAGGTTCAAGACGACGGAGTCGTCGGCTCCAGATTTTTCGTTTTAAACATTTATAACCTTCAAACCTTCAAACCTCTCAACCTCCTCAGTAACTCATTCTTTTCTCTTGTACTTTTTAAAATTACAATTTTCTTTTCCGAATTCTTAAGCAATCGCGTGTAGGTTTTCTTATAATCCCAATGGGATTTACAAATCCAGTATAAAATTGAATTCTTCGAAAAGAAGGTCTGACGGAAGGTCTCGACATTTTCTGCGAATAATTTTTCTTTGGTTATAATTCTCTTTATCGAACGGACAAGCGCTTGCAGGAAAATCACATGAAAAGGATAATCCAGCCAGATGATCGTGTCAGCACGTGCCCAGACGATATCTCGTACAATACTGAAATTCCCATCGATCACCCATTTTTTCTTTTCGACTACTTGTGCAACTTTTTTTCTGAATTTCTCCCTCTCCTCGATCTGCCAGTTTTTTCTCCAGAAAAGTGTGTCCAATTCAATGTGGGAAATGTGGAGTATCTTGGAAAGTTCTCGGGCTAAGGTGGTTTTACCCGAGCAGCTCGTACCGATTATTACAATTCTGTTGACTTTAATGCTCCTTTAATAAATTCACCACAGAGAGCACAGAGGACACAGAGGAAAATAAATACGTATTACAATGAAGAGATCGAATACACCGCAAAGAAGATAAGGAAACCGCTGAATGCCAGCGCACTGAATACACTCATAAAAAGGTGCTGAACATCGTTGTCATGCTTTTGTATTGCCCGGATAGCGTGAAGGATTGCAGTTTGAAGAAGGTAAACTCCATAAATGAGCACAATTCCGGATTTTGCCATCAGATTCCATGCAAAGATGTAGGAGATCAAAGCAACAAGACCAATTGCGAGGTTTGCGAATCCCACTTCGAACTGCCAGTCTGGACGTTCGCTTTCCCATCCAAGACGTTTGGCATCAGCTTTATGAAAGACTACATGACTGAAAAAACTCAGAATGCCGATCACCGACACAGCGAGAAGGAGAATAATATCAATAGATTTTGCTATGTCGGGAAGAAAGAAAATCCCAAGAAAAATGGAAAGTGCGACAAGCAGTATTCTGATAATTGCGATTGCTAAAGCCATAATACTCCTCTAAAATATTTAGTATTTATAATAGCAAGGTGCTCAATAGACATTTTTGTGCTGTATCACATCAGTAATAGTTCGCAGTATGATCTTCAGGTCGAACATGAACGACCAGTTCTCAATATAGTACAAGTCGTAAGCGAGTTTTTCGAGAGGTTCTGTTGTGAGTTCTGCTCTTCCATTTATCTGAGCCCAGCCTGTCATGCCACCACGCACCAGAAGCCGGTCATCCCAATTCTGGATTTCTTTGGAAAACTTATCGTGAAAGAAGGGGCGTTCCGGGCGGGGTCCCACCAACGACATATCACCCTTTAACACATTGAAAAATTGGGGGAGTTCATCCAGGGATGATTTTCTTAGGAAATTGCCGATCTTCGTGGTTCTGTCTTTCTGATCAGAAGTGAAATAGGTTGGTCCGGTTTTTTCTTCAGCATCGATAAACATAGATCTGAATTTGATAAACCAGAATTCTCTCCCGTGCAGCGTAACTCTTATTTGTTTGTAGAGAACAGGTCCTTTGGAGCTGAATTTAACAAGGAGCGCAAGAATGAGCATAATAGGAGAGGTAATGATTATAAGAGGAATAACCAGCACTATGTCAAATGTACGCTTTACAATACTTCTCCATTTACTGAAGGAAATATAAGTCACACCGATCAGTGGTATGCCGTCCATGTCATCAAAATCTGTTGAGCCGGTTTTAAATTGATAGCGGGTTGGTGTAAACCTGAGGAAAATCTCTTTATCTTTACAGAAGAGAATAATATCATTGAGCATCCGTTGGTCGATATCATCAACTGCAATGAAAAGTGCTTCAGCACCTGTCGATTCTATGACTCTCTTAAATTCTCTTATTGTACCCAGGTGAACAAAGTGCTTTTTCAAATGAAAGCGGAGTTTGTCCGGGGTAATATTTGATATGCTTCCGATATAATTAAATCCAAGATCAGGATAGAGGAGCATTTTTTCTGCGATCTCCTGCCCCATGGAATTTGCTCCAATAATGACCGCTTTCTTATTGCCGATATTATGGCTGAGCACGAATTTTTTTATTTTATTGATAAACCAGTGAGAGATGACCAGTATTATAAAAGCCGCAGGCAGAGAATATGCTATCACATAGCGCGATTGAGGCAAACCCTGATACGCATAGGTGAATGTGAAGGTGAGTATTGTCGCGAATATCGCGCCTTTCCCAATGGATGTTATCTCATTCATCCATTTGAGGGGACCGCCATATTCTTTGTAGAGACCGGAAATAATAAATGAAAAGATCCAGATGAATACGATCAACCACATCACCTTAAGATACATATCAATGTATACATCCGGGTATGCTTTCACATCACTAATATGAATCAACAATCTGAACTTCATCTCATAGGCAATTATGAAACTCAATGCGATTGCAAATATATCATTCGTAATCTTGAGTATTGTAAAAAAGAAATTAATTCTGCTCTTTGACATTGTTACTACTTTTGTGGCTTTTTTTATTTGAAATTAAAAACATATTAAGGGCATTCCTTTGTCAAATTTCTTGAAATTAAGCTACAGAGAAGATTGAAAAAATTGACGTGTTGTACGCGTTAAAATTTTTCGTAAATGAAATAAATATAATAAAAAGAAAGAGTTATAAATATGGATAATAAGAATTTTGATGCTGTAGACATGAAAGTTTTGGAGAATACAGTTCAACGTTGCAGGGAGAGGAATATCATTATTCCTACATATGAAGAGATGATCCATCCCGAAAAAGTGCCCGAAAAAATAAAAAAAGAACTTACCGATATAGGACTATGGGATCTGCATCCGAGGAATTTGTATAGAATAACATGGAAGAATGAACCCACAGAAAAAGGTGGAGGTTTTGAAGGTGTCAATTACCTGGAAGTGCCATCAGAATTGACCGGTGTGAAAGCACGAATTTTTATCCTCATTGGCAAGTATTTCCCGACCGGTTCGCATAAAGTTGGCGCAACATTCGGTCCGCTTGTAGAGAAATTGGTTCGCGGTGCCTTTGACCCGACAAAACAAAAAGCACTCTGGCCATCGACCGGTAATTATTGCAGAGGCGGCGCATATGATTCCTATCTGCTTGCATGTCCATCGATCGCAGTGCTGCCGGAAGGAATGTCCAGAGAACGTTTTGAATGGCTTGAAAAAGTCGGCGCTGAGATATATGCAACACCCGGCTGCGAAAGCAATGTAAAAGAAGTATATGACAAAACCAAAGAACTGAAAGAAGCGCGTGGAGATGAGATCGTCGTGCTCAATCAATTCAGCGAATTCGGCAATGCGGTCTGGCATTACGCAGTGACCGGGCGAGCAATGCAGGAAGTGTTTGAGAACAATAAAAGCGCCGGTCAAAGAATGAGCGGATTATTCCTTACCCAGGGCTCTGCAGGAACACTCGGCTGTGGAGAATATCTCAGAGAAAAATATCCAACAATAAAAGTCTGCGCAGGTGAAGCTTTGCAATGCCCTACCCTCCTTTTCAACGGCTACGGCGGACACCGCATTGAAGGAATCGGTGATAAGCATGTGCCCTGGATTCACAACATGAAAAATATGGATATGGTGGCAGATATCGATGATGATGCCTGCATGAACCTGCTCAGGTTATTCAATGAGCCGGAAGGTCATAAATATCTTATTGCTCAAGGGGTTGATAAGGAATTCGTCGATCAGCTCCACCTACTCGGTATCTCATCTATTGCAAATCTTCTTGGTACGATCAAGATGGCAAAATACTATGAGATGAACGAAAATGACGTACTCTTCACAGTGGCAACCGACTCGATGGAGATGTACCGGTCAAGGATGAAAGAGATGCATGAGAAGTTCGACGAATATACCCCTTATAATGCTGTTGGTGATTTTGAGCGCTATCTTATGGGTACTACTGTTGATTATATGCTCGAGCTTTCCTACTGGGATAAGAAGCGTATGCATAATCTGAAGTATTTCACATGGATCGAGCAGCAGGGAAAAACAGTTGAGGAACTCAATGCACAATGGTATGATGATAACTATTGGAAAGAAAAAATGCATTCTTACGAGCAGTGGGATGATCTCATTCGAGAATTCAATGACAGAACAGGATTGCTGAAAAAATATAAATAATACATGTATCAAAAAATCATCAATGCAATTCTTTCTCGCGGTAACAGAACTGTATTATGCGATATACTTTACAATTCTCAGATCGTTGATGTAATAGAAAAAGAAGAAGTTCCAGGCACTCCTACCGAATTATCTGATTATATCCGTTCAAAAAGAAGTATACAAAGCAATTCCAGTGGTTGTATTGATGCAAATTATTGTATTGTAATGCCCGGAGCTATCGACCCCCATGTGCACTATAATGATCCGGGTTTTGAGTGGCGGGAGGATTTTCACACAGGAACTCTGTCAGCTGCATTTGGTGGAGTTACCACAGTTGCAGATATGCCCTGCACATCAATTCCGGCTATTACCAATGCGGTAAATTTACAGCATAAACTCAAGGTGATCAGCAAAAAAGCAGTGACTGATTTCGCTTTATGGGGAGGAGTTTCCGGAACTGAGTTTGATGATCATACAGTAAGAAATAATATGCATGAGCTTCATGAGCAGGGAGTGATCGGATTTAAAACATACCTGATCTCCGGGATGAAAGATTTTACTTCACTCACCCCTTCGCAGCTTGAAGAAGTCGCCCTTATTGCAAAAGATTTAGATATGCTTGTTGCGGTTCATGCGGAAGATAAAGCATTTGTTGAGCGTATGCGCGCAGCATTTCAAAGAGAAAATAAAAATGAGATCACTCATTACTGCCAGGCTCGGGGGATCGAGGCAGAGGTTCTGGCAATCAGAACAGTCATAGAAATTGATCAAAAAACAGGAACTCATTTTCATATCGTGCATCTGAGCAGCAAAAGGGGACTGGAGCTCATCGAAGAAGCACAAGTATCGGGAATTCATATTACAACCGAAACATGCCCTCACTTTCTTGCTTTTACACAAGAAGATTTTGAGAAGCAGGGAAGTATCCTAAAAACAGCTCCGCCTGTAAAATTTGAAGAAGATAAGAAAGCACTCTGGGATGGTTTAAAGAGCGGAGTGATCAGCTTTGTTGCCACAGATCATGCAAGCTGCGAATATTCACGGGAGAAAAGCACGGGCAATATTTGGTCTGATTATGCCGGCATACCCGGAAGTGAGATTATGGTCCCATTTATCTTTTCTGAAGGATTTATGGATGATAAGCTCAGTCTTAGTCAAACTCAACAAATTCTTTCTGAAAATGCTGCTAAGAATTACAAATTAGATACCCATAAAGGAAGTATCAGTATCGGCAAGGACGCAGATTTTGTTTTCATAGATCCACTTGCTGAGACGAAAGTTGACCAGGAAAAATTGCATTCAAAAGGGAAATATTCACCTTTCCATGATCGAATTTTCAAATGCAGTATCAAGAAAACAATTTTACGCGGAAATGTCATTATTGATCACGATCATCTTCTCGTGGATCCAGGATTTGGCTCCTATTACGAAAGCAATTCAAAACATAAATAATAGATGATATTAAACTTTTATCACCGTTCATCATCCTATAAGTAAAGTTTGAATAAGCGAGCATTGATTTGTTGATTTATATATATAAAAAAATCCTCAAGGGGACATTTTCAAGTATTTCACGTAACTTAGGAAAATTTCCCATACTCCAGCTAAATATCTCAAAGATATAACTTTCATACTCATGAATTCAAAACGAATACTCTGGATCGCCCTTATTCTCTCGCTGCTTGCACATTTACTTGTACTGCTTTTTTTTCCTTATCTTTCAAAAATAGAGTTGATAGCCCTCAAGCAAGACCAGCAAGATAGAGAAGAAAAGCGTATCACTTTTGAATTCATAGAAACACCTGATGTTCCGGAAGATGAGAATGTTGAAAAGCAAAATCTCGTATCTGATAAGAATATCGCTGCTGCTGATGAGCTGGATGGCGAACTTCCGATTGATGTGAATCCCTTTAGCGAAGGCGATATGGAGATCAAGGAATTTCCCGAAACAGAGTCTGTTGAGATGCAGCCGGAAAATGAGCCAGCAGAAACAGTTCAAGAGACACCACAAAAAGATTATCCGGAACAATCTGATGAAATTGTTATGAGGGAAGACAACGAAAAACAGATTCCTCAGGTACAACCGGAAAGTGTGTACCTTCCGCCACAGCCGGATTATAATAATGTGATCTCAGAAGTTGAGAAAGCGGGAGGAGTAAGCTTCAATACCTACAACTGGAATTTTGCTCCCTATATGCTTTATTTGAAAAAGAAAATTCAAAGCAATTTGAATCCACCTCCAGGATTCACGTATCTTGGTCTTATACACGGAGATGTGCTCGTTAGATTCATTATTCTGCCAAATGGCACTTTAAAAAATGTGAAGGTTCTGCATTCAGAAGCTCATAATTCTCTTGTTCAGGCAAGCACGGGATCGATTACAATTTCAGCGCCATTCCTGCCCCTGCCTAAGGATTTCCCCGAGGATTACCTGGTAGTGACCTCATTGTTCTCATATATAGTAGAAAAAAAATATAAATAAATTTGATAGAGGAGACCTATGTTTTCTGATATTTTAGTGTTCCTGTCTAAGGGTGGTGTCCTGATGATACCGATCTTTATTTGCAGCATTTTGTCCCTTGCAGTGATAATCGAAAAACTGATTACACTCCGCGCAAGAAAAGTGCTTCCGCCGGAAATAGAGAAAATCGTGGAAAATTATAGTTCAGAGGATGACATAAGCTTGGTGACTTCTGTATGCACGCAGAATAAAAGCCTGCTGGCGCGCATCATTCTTATCGTGCTGAATCACAGGAAGTTGCCTTACCAGCGCATGAAGGAAGAGATCGTGAACAATGTCCGGCAGGAGCTGCGAACTCTTGAAAAAAGACTTGGTATTCTCGAAACCGTTGCTTCAGTTGCACCGATACTCGGACTACTCGGCACGGTTTTGGGTATGATAAAGGTTTTTGGCGTGATCACTTCTCAGGGTGTAGGCAACGCGTCTGCACTTTCGGGTGGAATTTCTGAAGCGCTTCTTACTACTGCTTTCGGACTCACGGTGGCCATCCCTGCGTTGATCTGTTATAATTACTTCATCAGAAAATCCGAGGACCTGATCCTTGATATTGAGAATATCACAAATAACCTTGTGAAGAAGATCAATCATACGAAGAAGGAAGATGACTATGCAGCTCCTGAATAAGAAAAGGCGACGTGTTACCATCAATATCACATCACTTATCGATGTGGTGCTCCTCCTGTTGATCTTTTTCATGGTGTCAACCAACTTTATTGAACAACCTGGGATGAAGCTTGATCTTCCTGACTCAGAGTCCGCATCATCCTCTGCAGGAAATGATCTTGAAGTAATTATTCAACCTGACGGAGATATCTTTTTCAATGGAAATGCCATAACAATTGAAGAACTTCGTGCCCAGTTTGAAAAGCTTGCGGGAGAATCTTCTGATCGGAGTCTTTTACTGAAAGCAGATAAAAGCGTTACGCACGGCACAGTTATGGAAGTTATTGACATAGCCCGGATAAACGGGATTCAAAAAATTATTATTGCATCTACCAAAAAAACAAAATAATTCTCAGATGTTCGTTCAATAAATTTGACACAAATATCATCTTTTTTTTATAGGAAGGAAGTTAGGAAATAAAAATGAATAATATACGTATCAAAAATGCCCTTATATGCCAGTTTGTTCAAGGAGCTTTTGTTCCTATATTCGGCGACATAATCATTGAAGATGAACTTATTCATGAGATCAGACCGACATCTTATACTGATTTTTTAAAGAAGCCGGTTGTGCGTAAAATGACCGGAAGCGACGAAGGTGATGAAAGAGAGTATGATGCCCAGGGACGAATGGTTTTACCTCCTTTAACAAATTTCCACGAGCATATCTACTCGCGCCTCAGCAAAGGATTACCTGTAACAGGCAAAATGGATGATTTTGTAGAAATTTTGGAAAATCTATGGTGGAAACTCGATAGGACACTGAGTGAGCAGGCTGTTGAAGTAAGCGCTGAACTCGCTGCAATAGAAGCGATAAAAAATGGCGTGCTGACATTATTTGATCATCATTCATCTCCGGATTTCATTAGTGACAGCGAAAATATTATCAAGAAAGTCTTAAAGACTCGCGAACTTAATGCTGTTCTCTCCTATGAGGTTTCGGACAGGAATGGCGTTGAAAACATGAAGCATAGCGTTGAGGAGAACCTTTCTTTTATTAAGTATCGCACAACTGCGGATTTTAAAGGACAATTTGGACTACATGCACTGTTTACACTTTCTGATGGGACGCTGAAATATATACAGGATGAAACTCGGGATCTCGGATGCGGTTATCATATCCACGCTGCAGAAGATATTTTTGATGCTCAATTCTCGGAAGAAAAGTATGGACTCACTATTTGTGAGAGATTAGAGAAGTTCAACATGCTGAATAAGCTCACCTTTCTTGCACATGGAAATCATCTTGTGGAAAAAGATTTCGATTTAATTTTAAAACATAATTCATCGCTTATTCATAATCCGGATTCAAACTTCAATAATGCAGTCGGGACGCTAAATATTGCAAAAATACCCAAAGAAATTCCGTTGCTCCTGGGAACAGACGGCATGCATTGCAATATACTCAAAACAATAAAAATGGCATTCCTCACTTGTCGCCATATTAACAAAAGTTCAGTGATCGGATTTGATGTTGTTGACCGTATTTTAAAAAACAGTTTTGAAATTCATGATAGATTTTTTGGTACTACTCCAAGACTTCGAAAAGGTGATTCGGCAGATTTTATTGTACTCGACTATTACCCGTATACACCCATTGACAAAGACAATTTCCTTGGACATTTTCTTTATGGAGCATGTGAGACTCAGGTTAAATCAGTTATTAAAAAAGGACACTTTCTCATGAAAGATTTTTTAGTTGACCCGGAAGAAGAAGTCTACAAAAAAGCATATAGTGTATCAAAAGAAATTCGTGAAAAATTTCAATTTCTCCAAGATGAAGAACGATAAATTCAATGTAATCGGTAAGGAACTGCCCCGTACTGATGCGTACGAAAAGGTGACGGGCAGGGCTGAATATGCAGCAGATATTTCTTTTCCCGATATGTGCATAACCGCTCAGAAATATGCTCCTATTTCTCATGGAATAATTAAAAAAATTGATATTTTACAAGCGGAAAAAATTACTGGAATACAAGCTATTATTACCTCTAAGGATGTACCCGGACAAAATTTGTCGGGAGTAATAAAATGTGATCAGCCGGTGTTTTCATTTGATAAAATTTACTGTCCCGCCGATGTCGTAGCTCTTGTAGTGGGTACTGATAAAGATTCGATCAAGAAGGCACTTTCACTCATTGAGATAGAAACTGAGGAGCTTCCAATATTAACGGAGTACACAAAAGCATTAGACAAAGATGCTCCTCTGATACATCCGGAAAACAAATCGAATCTCATCAATCATTATCCGTTGAGGAAGGGTGATGTAGAAAAAGGTTTCAGAGAATCTGGTGTCATTCTTGAAAGAACATATACTACTCCAGCTGTGGAACATGCATATATAGAACCGGAATGTATAACCGCAATTCCCGATTTTCGCAGAGATGTGTACAAAATTTACGGATCGGTACAGAATCCATTTACCTGCAGACGACTTGTCGCCACGGTTATGAATGTACCTCTGACCAATATTCATGTCATTCAAAATGAACTTGGAGGTTCGTTCGGCGGTAAAGATGACACAATGGACATTCTTGCTGCTCGTGCCTGTATTGCATGTAAAAAAATGGGTAAACCAGTTCGAATACAGCTTACTCGTGAAGAATCGATAACCGAAAGTTATAAGCGGCATCCTTATACTATGCAGTACAAAGTAGGTGTTTCGAAAAAAGGAATCTTGAAGGCAATGAAAATTGATATTACTGCTGATGGAGGTGCGTATGCTTCTATGAGTCCTTTTGTGACTTGGCGTTCTGTAGTACAAGCAACTGGTCCTTATGTGGTGGAAAATGTGTGCACTGATGTAAGAGCTGTATATACGAACAATCCTTACACAGGAGCATTCCGCGGATTCGGGTCCCCTCAAATAATTTTTGCCCAGGAATCACTCATGGATGAGATCGCTGAAAAACTGAATATGTCGCCCTTGGAGTTGCGGAGAATTAATGGATATAAACAAAACTCTCAAACTGCGAGCGGACAGGTCTTATCAAGTCATATTGTCAGCTTGAAAAAGGTAATGGATAAAGCGATTAACGAAGCGAATTATAATAAAAAGTATGATGAATATAAGTCTGAGAATGCTTATAATATTTCAAATTCTGAGAATCTCATATTACGTGATGAACAGTATTTATCGGGATCAAATGTAAAAAAGGGAATCGGGTTAGCATGCAGTTTCCGAGGGTGCTCTCTTGGTGCAGAAGGTGTCGATGCAACGGGTGCTCTGATAAGCATACAGAAGGATGGCAGCGTATATCTTATATCCGGATTAGCAGAAAACGGACAGGGCTTGCGCATGACATTTTCTATGGTGGCAGCAGAAGTTCTTGGCATTTCCCCTGACGATATTTACTATCTTGAACAGGACACCAGCAGGATCGCTGATGGGGGACCAACTGTCGCTTCACGTTCTACCCTCGTGGGTGGAGAAGCTGTAAAAGCAGCTGCGGATATTGTGAGAGATAGAATCGAGAAACTGCTTATTAATGAATGGGATCTTGGGATAGAGGCGACATTTGATTTTGCTGATCATTATATTTCTCATGAAGAAACCGGGCACAAGATCACTTTTTCAGAAGCATGTAATAAAGCATACATGAGTGGGGTGAACCTAAATGCCTATGGGTGGTTCAAAGCACCTGGTGTTGACTGGAATGAAGAAATCGGTCAGGGACCGGCTTATTTTACCTATGTGTACGGTTGCCAGATTGCTGAAGTTGAAGTTGATGCCGGTTCCGGTAAAATATTTGTAAAAACTGTTACTGCCGTGCATGATGCGGGAAGAATAATAAACAAACTCGGAGCACTTGGTCAAATTTATGGCGGAGTTTCTCAGGGTGCTGGATATGGCATCATGGAAGAAGTGATCGTTAAAAATGCAGAAATTAAAAATATTAATTTTGACGAATATCTCATCCCGACCAGCGTTGATATCGGGGAGATCAAGGCATTCTTTTTAGAAAATCCCGATACATTCGGTCCCTTTGGTGGGAAAAGTCTTGGAGAGCCAACACTCGAACTTACTGCTGCTGCAATCAATAATGCAGTAGCAAATGCACTCGGAAAAAGATTCTTTCACCTTCCGCTTGATCTCGAGCAGATCAAGACGGGAAAAACACTCCATCAAATAAAAAAATGACAAATAAACATTCTTTCCATAAATTTACCGAGTTGAAACAAGTTCTTCAATTTATCAATAACAAGGGTGCTAAAAGCACGATCATTGCTGGTGGCACAGACGTGCTTATAGAACTGCGTAAAGATAATAACAAATTCCAAAATGTAGAACACATTATAGACATTCATGACATTCAAGAACTCAGAAATATTGCAGTAGAGAAGAAAATTTGTAGTATTGGAGCGTGCTGCACTTTTAAAGAGATCAGCGATAATGAGCTTGTTCGATCACATTTCCCTGTGCTGAAAATGGCTGTTGAAAAAATTGGTTCTCCACAAATAAGGAATGTGGCGACAATTGGCGGGAACATCTGTAATCTTGCGGCTTGTGCAGACAGCATTGAACCGCTCCTTGTATATGATGCACAAGTCACACTGCGCTCAGAAAGAAGTATAAGAACTGTACCTTTAAACACAATCCTCATCAAGCCATACAAAACTGATGTCCAGCATGATGAAATCCTCACACAAATATTACTGCCATTGCCCGATAAAGATTGGAAATACTGCTTTTACAAACTCGGAAGAAGATCAGGTGTTTCTATAAGCAGATTAAGTTATACGATTTTGCTAAAAACCAACGAGAATAGGATCGAAGATATTCGTTTTGCGTTCGGTGCGCTGTTTTCGGTTCCAAAAAGATTGGGTGATCTGGAAAAAGAACTTAAACAGCAGAAAATATCTCCAAAATTATGGAAGAAAGTCAGCAGAAGGGTCGCGCAGCAAATTCTTGATGAGACAGGCGTTCGCTGGTCAACTTCATATAAAATTCCTGTGCTTCAACAACTTTTCTTCTCCAGTTTAATGGATTTGACGTAAACATATATATTTATACATTGTATTTAATTAAATATTCAGGAGAATAAATGAATAGTAAAAAAACAATCATACACAAGTTTGGATTTGTTTTTGTGATCATCGGATTGCTCGCTGCATTTGGCTGCTCAGCGAAAACGAGCTCATTAATCGAGATGACCGGTGATAATTTTGATGAGCTAATCATGAATGAGATTCTTGTCGCAGCATTTATCCCGGCCGATTGCGATAGCTGTGATGAAGTGCTCGCATCTCTCGAAGAAATTCAGAATGAAATGCAGGATATTGTCGTAACTATGATGGATGTCCAAAAGAACCAACAATTTCTTAATGAAATAAAATTTCGTGTGAAAGACGGAACGCCCACAGTCGTTATTTTCAGTAATGGAGATGTTCAGGATTATTTCATGGGAGTAGAGGGCAAAGACACGATAATTGAAATAATAAATAAGGTTAAAACTAACCTGCATATATGGGAAGATGTGGAAGCAGGAACCGTATCTTTTATGGACGCATTTGATTTTACTTTAAAGGATCTCAATGGTAATAATGTTACTTTAAGTGAAATCGGCGGACTTATCATACTTGATTTCTGGGCGACCTGGTGTCCTCCCTGTAAAGCAGAGATCCCTTATCTTGTAGAATTCTATAACAATTATAAAAATAGGGGACTGACCGTTATCGGAGTGAGCGCAGAAGACACTGAAACGTTAGTTAATTTTAAAAAAGAGCTTGCTGCCACTGGAACGGATATGAACTATGTCTTGCTTACTGATAGTGAAAGAGAAGTTTCAGCAATGTTCGGCATCAAGAGCATCCCGACAACGTTCTTCATCTCCCCTTCAGGCAAACTATTAAAAAAAGAGGTAGGATTCGCAGAGGAATACGTTCCTGAATTTCAAACACTCATAGAAGAGAATTTACCTAAATAAGGATCAGTCATGTTCAAAAAAATATATAAAACACTCATAATTACTCTCGCCGTCATTATCAGTTTCTCTACCCTGTATGCCCGAGAAGCAGAAGAACCGGTCGAAATAATTGTATGGTATGATTTTGAGGAAGGTATCTCCGCAGCGCTCGCAGATGGCAAAGATATCATAATTGATTTCTATACGGATTGGTGTCATTGGTGCCACGAGATGGATAAAACTACGTTTGCCGACACATCAGTTATTTCTTATATGAATGATAATTTCATTGCAATCCGTGTCAATGCTGAGTCCGTAACCACTAATGTCACTTTTAAAGGGACAACGCTAAATCTAAAACAACTCACCACTGCATTTGGCATTAAGGGATTTCCTTCTTATGCCTTTATGACAGAGGATGCAGAGATGATCACTGTAGTGCCGGGATATTTAAAAACGGAACTATTCTTGAATATCCTCAAATATATCGACCAGCATTGTTATGACAAGCAGATCAGTTTTGACCAGTTCATGGAAAAACAGGGTGACTGCAAGGATTAGTAGAAATATTTTAGGCGATAATGGGGATGGATCTTCTGCATATCCATTGTTGTCTGCACATTTAAATATATCTGAGAAGTGAGAGTTCAGCGGACAACGTGAGAGCAAATATATTACTTTTCATGGCTGCTGCGATCTGGGGATTCGGCTTTGTTGCACAGCGTGCAGGGATGGAATATGTGGGTCCTTTCACCTTTAACGCAGTCCGTTTTGCACTTGGTGCGATTACCCTGATGCCCCTCCTTCTTCTGAAGAAAAGATCCTTTAGTTGGAAGGAAAATATACAATCGCAATCAAATAATAAAGTACTCATCTTCGGCAGTATCTCAGCGGGGTTTGCTCTTTTTGCTGCGACTTCGCTTCAGCAGAACGGCATCGTTTTCACGACAGCAGGGAAAGCCGGATTCATAACCGGATTATATGTGATCATTGTTCCTTTGCTCGGATTAGCTTGGAAAGAGAAAACCCATTTTGGAACCTGGATAGGTGCAGTATTAGCGGTTTTCGGACTTTACATGATCTCCATGAACCAAAACATGCAGGTCATACTTGGTGATTTACTTGTTCTTGGGGGGGCTTTTTTCTGGGCTGTTCATGTTCACGTTATAGGTCGGTTCTCTACAAAAATTCATCCGTTGAAATTAGCTTTTATTCAATTTGCTTTTGCATCGATTTTAAGCTTGATATGTGCATTGATATTCGAAACAATTATTATAACCTCTATCTTTGCAGCCTGGAAGTCGATTATTTTCGCAGGAGTATTTTCTGTGGGCATTGCGTTTACTTTGCAGGTCATTGCACAGCAGGAAGCCCATTCTTCACACGCAGCATTGATCCTCAGTCTGGAATCTGTTTTTGCAGTTATGGGAGGGTGGCTCATTCTGCATGAGGGTTTATCTATTCGCGGGATTATCGGGTGCGCATTAATGTTGACAGGAATGTTGCTTTCGCGGAGTAAGAAAACTACTGAATAAAAACAAAGGTATCTGAAAGGTGTTACATGTGTTTGCTCACCAATAAAGAACGAAATGAACTCTTTCCAATTTTTAAAACCTGCACTTATCTGAACACTGCTTCCACTGGAGTAATACCGGAAACAGCCATTGCTGAGCAGGACCGTTATATGAATTTCTATCGGGGAGATACACTGCAATCTCAGCCCGAATCATTTGAAATGATCATCAAGATCAAAGAAAAAGCATGTATGCTACTCGGCGCACCTCCCGAAGATATTGCTCTTGTCAATAACACATCTTTTGGCATTAATATGGCAGGATGGGGAATGGATTTGAAGCATGGCGATAAAATCATGCTTCCACCCGGTGAATTTCCTGCAAATGTCTACCCATGGAAAGGTCAGGAGCAGCGTGGCGCAGAAGTAGTAATCACAAACAAAGATGGAGAAGAATTTCTTGATGTTGATCGCGCAAAAGTGATCGCGCCTTCATGGATACGCTTTTATGATGGCTACAGGATGGATCTGATGGAATGCTCGAGAATAGCCCAAAAACATCATGCGCTCCTGAGTGTTGATGGTATTCAAGGAGCAGGAGTGATGTATCCTGATCTTGAAAATTCAGGAGTGGATAC
>CAYUTH010000001.1:33233-36060 GCA_964447485.1 uncultured Candidatus Cloacimonadota bacterium
GAAATAGGCATTATGCGAATTCAGGAGCATGCACTTGGACTCGCAAATACTTTTGTAGATGAATGTACATCTCTGGGATTGAGAGTCATAAGTGCAGGCGGAAAAAGGAGATCTCCGATCATATCTGTGCACGTACCGGATGCAGCCCGGGCTCATTCTATAATGCAGGAAAAAAAGATTCTCTGTTCCTGCCGCGAAGGAAATTTAAGATTTTCTTTCCACCTCTACAATAACGAAGAAGATGTCGAAAAAACCATTGATGTAATAAAATCTATAGTTCGATAATGAAAGGAATGACATGAAGGTTATCGCTTTTAATGGGAGTCCACATAAAGAGGGCAATACGTATTCCCTGCTCAAAATTGTATGTGAAGCACTTGATAATGAGGGAATCCAAACTGAGATCATCCATATAGGCGGGAAGCAGATACATGGTTGTCTTGCGTGCAGAAAGTGTTTTCAGAATAAGGACAAGAAATGCATTCAAACTGGAGATGACGTAAATTCTTATATCGAGAAAATGATTGAAGCGGATGGCATTTTGATCGGTTCTCCAACCTATTTTTCCGATCTGACTCCGGAAGTGAAAGCGCTCATCGACAGGGCTGGATTCGTGGGATTTGCCAATGATGGGCTTTTTAAAAGAAAACTTGGTGCTGCTGTTGTAGCAGTACGCCGCGCTGGAGCGATCCATGTCTTTGATTCGATTAATCACTTCTTTTTAATCTCACAGATGATCATACCCGGTTCCAGCTACTGGAATCTCGGTGTCTCCGGTCGTTCGGGCACTATCTCCGGTGATGAAGAAGGGATTCGAACTATGCAGAATCTCGGAAAAAATATGGCGTGGCTATTGAATAAGATATTATAATTAATAACATGATAAAAACCAACAGTCTTCATTTCACTACGCCCTGCCAAGCAGAAACCACAGAGAACACAGAGATTAGCAAAATGATTCTTTTACCGGGATGATTATTGGTAGTGAAATAACGTTCATCATATACTATCTATATTTTATCTCAGTAATATCATTTTCCCATAACCCCCTGTTTTTTAAGTCTTTTAGGAGTATGACATATGAAAGAGTATAAAGAATTCAAAGAAATTGATTTTGATAATCCGTCGTTTTTGTTTAAATTGAGTGATTCATTGGTATATTTATTAGACGGTGCAGGATATTATAATCGCTATATTAATTCAATTCCGCTTTCCGGTTCAGAAAATATATTGGACTTTGGAAGCGGCGGTGGCAATGCATCAAAGATATTAGCAGCAAGGATTCCCGAAGGTCATCTCACATGCCTGGAGCCGTCAACCTGCTGGATAAAAAGACTGAAGAAAAGGTTGGCAAAATTCAAAAATGTTACCTTTATCAACACCTATATAGACAACACAGATATTCCTGACAAGTCCTTTGACATTATTCTCATACATCATGTGCTGCATGATATCCATCCTGAAAAACGAGCTGATGTTTTAGAGGAACTTTCACGTGTTCTCAAGCCCGATGGTCGCATATATATTAGAGAGCCAGTCAAAAAATCTCACGGGATGCCTTATAAGGAAATTCGTGAATTATTTAAGGAAATTGACAAGAAAGAAGAGCAATTCTCAATAAAAACCAATAAAGAATATTCTGGAATATATTCTTAAAAAAAAATTAGAAGGCTGTAACAATGAAAAAAACGTATGTGATTTTAGCAATGATAATACTCGTTGCATTAGCTTTTTCTTTCTGCTCAAAATCGAGCGGTCCTTCACCGGAATTTAAATATCTTGGAACCTGGATCGGTCAGAACAGTTTTGCTGATTCAGTTGAAATACGTGTTGCAAATGTAAGTAACAAACAGAAGGTGACCTACATCAAACTCATTGTTGCAATCAGGGGTGATAGTATGTCATATACATTCTCCAGTACGTCTGGTTTAACTGAGATAGCAGACACTACCTTTTCTTATACTGCGGTAGAGCCAGGCATAGGGGACACGACTTGGATAACAGTTGATGGAACATTCCAAAGTGAAACGTTATTAAATGGTGGCTTTGATATTTTAATTACGGATGAACCGCCAATCACAGGAACGTATACAGCAACCAAGCAATAAATATTATGCCTGAAACTAAAAATAAGATAAGCACAATTGACATCAAACACCATCGTTGGCTCACCCTAAATAGGATTGAAGCGCTGACTGACGGTATTTTCGCCATTGTGATGACCCTCCTGGTGCTCTCACTCGACCTGCCGGAAAAAGTTAAATTACTTAATGAGGAAGAAATAAGATTATTCCTGCATTCTCAGTGGCATGTACTCTATATCTACATGCTCAGTTTCATGATCCTGGCGAAATTCTGGACAGCCCATCACTCCCAATTTTCCCATCTGAAGGCGACCAATCCTACTCATTTATGGCTGAACATCGTATTCCTCATGTTTACTGCATTGCTGCCCTTCACTTCTGATCTTGCAGGAGATTTACCCCTCTACTGGATGAGCCAGATGCCTTTTCATATGAATATGTTCCTCATCAGTTCAACGTTTCTTATAAGCTGGCAATATGCATCGAAAAACAAGCGTTTGCTAAAGGATGACGTAACTGAGAACTTTGTCAGATATATAAGTTATAAAGCGTGGGTAACTCCTCTTGTTTCCATGTTCTGCATGCTTTTGGCTTTTATCATTCCTGCATATTCCTCAATTCCTTACCTGACCATACCAATAATACATAAGATTTTATTATCTCATTATAAAGATTAAAAGAGGTAGCACACTCGGAGGTACGCTGATGAAACCACAGCTCTTTGCGCTTGTTACTGCAATTGC
>CAYUTH010000001.1:36160-49138 GCA_964447485.1 uncultured Candidatus Cloacimonadota bacterium
AATCTCGATCAGGTGATGCCGATTGCATTTACTTCACCCTTATTTGGAGCACTCATGGGGATTATTTTTGCCGGAGAACCCATGACCTTAAAAACTGGAGCAGGCATCCTTCTCACTATTAGCGGGATTGTGGTTCTTACTATTTAGAAAAGTAATATGAACCACGAAATACACGAAAGGCACAAAAAAATATCTTCATGTTATTTAGTGTTTTTCGCGGTTGATTTCTTATTAAAGTGAACTCAAATATGGATAAAAGAAAACTGAAGAAGATCATACTTTATGTTTCTGTAATCGCACTTTTTTTTATTATTATGTCATTTGTTTTTTCCTTTCATGCCATCTATACAGGTGTCAAGAATATATGTGTGGAAGCAAAACAGGAATTTGGACAGAAATGCGCACAGTCCCTGATACTGTATATCCAATCAGGTAATCATACAGAGAAAGATAAGACGCATGCAATATGGGCATTAGGGCAGCTTGCAGATAAGAATGCGCTCCCATTTTTAGAAAATTTACAGAAAGAGTACACCTGCGAAAACGATCAGGCAAAATCCAAAATTTGTTATGAAATATATAAAGCGATCAGATGGTGTGCACAAGGCAATGCAACCAGCTGGATGTATAAGAACAGAGAAAAATGGTGAGGACCTACTTATGAAAAAAAATCTACTTGTTTTGATTTTTATCATGATTTTTTTATCCGTCACATACACTTCACATGCATGTTCAGTCTTTCAGGCTACGGATGAAGCTGGGAATGTGCGCTGCGGAAGAAATTTTGATTGGAACAAAGATGGAGGAACGGTCTGGTTCATACACGCTGACGCAGGAAACCACGGATTTATGGTAATTGAGCAGGAGGGATTCGACTATCCCTATGAAGGCATGAATGATCAGGGACTGTTCATTGCAATTGCAGCAGTACCCAAAACCAAAATTCCTTTTTCTATCCTGAAGCCGATACGGGTGAGCTGTGAACTGGTTACAATTGTATTGCAGGAAGCAGGCACAGTGGAGCAGGCAATTCCACTTTTTCGTAAATATTCGATCATGTTTGGCACCCACCTCGGCTACCCGCTTATTCATTATATGATCGTCGATGAGATGGGTAATTCCGCAATAGTAGAGCTCGTCGATAAAAAAATCATTGTCACAGGAAATAAGAATAAAAACTATCAAGTCATGACGAATTTCTATGTGAGTGATCCGAAGATAACATTTGGTGGGAAAAATCCGGGCAAAAGATATACAATTTTGGAAGAAACTCTATCCCAGCAAAAACCATCTCAGGAGCTGGTCTGGCATCTGTTGCATGAAGTCTCGCAAAAAAGTACAGTTTGGTCGAATGTCTATGACCTCAGCAAGCAGTTGGTTTATATATCCTATAAAGACAAAGGTGTTGTTGCGTTCAGTCTGAAAGATCAACTCTATTCAGGAGCTCACGGGTTTTATCTCTCCAATCTTGATGCATCAAAGCCAGTTAGTTACATGCCTCAAACAAAAAGTTTCATGCTCCGTCCTGAAGCAGGATATGGACTCGTTGGTAAGAAAACAATTTTCCATGCAGGTGTTCGGTTATTACTCAACTCCGGAGAGAATCAAAGATATGGATTAGATGTAACTTATTTTCAGAGTAAGGATGATAAATTCGTCTCGATCGGTATAGTTCTTGAACAGGTATTATTTGGATGGTTCAATTCATCGATTGGCACGATAGGATACGTAGATTACGGGACGCATGACGAAACACTTTTCGGCATCACTTCCAATCTTGGCTGGGAGCCGGATAATCATATCCCATTCCATCCATTTGTGACATGGAGAAATGATATTATTTTCGGCAAAACGATCAAGAATGTGAACTCTATAAGTATTGGATTTGATTTTTATTTTTAAAATAACAGTGATACTCCAACCGGAGCATTCAACTCTTTTTTTTTCTTTACAATAATTTTATTCCGTGTGAAGTATTCAACAGCTTGAAAGCAAAATATGAAAAGCGAAAATAAATCCCCTAAAGATGTCGATCTTGTCCAGGTTCGGGAGCTTATTACACAAGCATACGGACTTATGAATTCAGATCCGAAAAAATGCATCAAGATCAGCAATCTCTGTTTTAACAATAATTCTATTGAGTTTTGTTGGTCTGACCACACGTGCACAGCCGACCACACATAAAATCACTCCAATGCATACAACTATCGATCGTACTTTCATACAACCTCCTGTATTTATATATTTAATATTAAAAAAACTAGAGGTTCAAAGTTATTTTGATAGCAGCATCAGTTACATGATTGAACTCATGAAAATATTGATTAACATGTCAACAAATTATATCCAAAAAATTGACAGGAATTATGAGATGCAATCAAAGAATTAATCAAAATTAAAGAGAGGAGTACTTAATGAAAAAGATTACCATACTTCTAATTATTAGTTTACTTTTTATTTTATCATGTTCAGGGAAATCCACAAAATCCACGGATGAACAGATTTCGGAAGCTCTCGAGCTCATTCGGGATTCTCTCGAGGTGGAACTCGAACATATTGTGCAAAGCATCAGTGTGTATATTCAAACCTCTGATGATGTCTATTTTGCAACAACCACACTTCACGAAAGGGATGAGATCACCCCGGATACCTATTTTCGATTTGCGAGTAATTCAAAGAATTTTACTTCAACCGCAGTCTTAAATATGTATGAGGATGGCTGGCTTGATATCTATGATACGATTACAGACACCATTCCCGGAACTGACATTCCTTATGTGCCGACAGCTGCATCCTGGGATATTCCCTATAAAAATGAGATCACGATCGAGCAGCTTCTTCAACACAGCGCAGGTGTGTATGACGTGGATAATGATCCCGTACCTGGATGCGGGGGAGTATCTTATGTAGAGTATACTTTCAGCCTTGATCCAAGCCATCAATTTACTGCTGAAGAATTAGTAAACCAGGTCACAATAAACGATCTGTATTATTTTCCGCCGGGAACAGATCATCATTACAGCAATACCGGCTACACCATTCTGAGTGAGATCATCGCCCGAGTATACTCAGCGCAAGCAAAGAATGATAAGACATATGCTGATTATCTCTATGATTATGTGACCGGCCCCAATTCAGCTGTCCCTGTTGATGTTCACTTTCCATGGGAAGCCACGGATGTATCATTGCCCGATCCTCATCTGTGCGGATACTTATACTTCGGTTCGGAAGTCTTTGTTTATGATGAATCGAACATGAGCGCACATGTTGCAGAAGGAAACGGGTATAGCAATTATGAAGAAATGAATACCTATATAAGAACACTCATGAAAGGGCAGAATGTGCTTGAACCGGAAACCGTAACTCTCATGCAGACAGACACTTCGCCAGGTAATCCGGGATATGGACTGGGCTGCACTCATACGACGAACCTCGGTTATGGTCATAATGGATGTATCAGAGGATATTTTTCAATTATGGTATATGATCCTGATCATGATGTTTCAATAATAGCCTCGCTTCCAACAGTTGATATGAGTTCAGAACAAAACTTTTATACGAGTTTTATGACTATGTATGATGCCGCATGGAAAGCCAGAGAAATTCTTGGTTATCCCGGGAAACCATGATCTCATACTTTTAGAAAAGAATGAATAAGGAGAAGTTTTTGCTTCTTCTTTTTTTTGAGATGATCAGTATAAAGGGATGAATTTTCAATATATATTTCTTTACATTAATTTAAGAATTAATTGTAAGATGTTCCCGAAAGCGAGGTTTGATGAATAAGAAAATAATTTTTTTCATGATCATTTGTTTAATATTTTTTTCAAATGTCATGCATGCAGATACTCTTTTTTCAAGCGGTTCTATTTCAGGTGTTTTTGGCGGACCGCTTATAAAGTACACCAAGCTCAATAATGAAGATGCGCTGATCGTGGGGGCACGAGGTGGTTGGGCGTTCAATAATATGCTTACGATCGGTGGGGGAGCCTATGGCGTTATGAATGATGTCCCTATTAATCCTGCACAACCAGACACCAATTTTATCAATCTCGGTTATGGTGGAATTGTTGCCGAATATGTGGGCATGTCCGATAATATGATCCATTGGCAGGTAAATATGCTGCTTGGCACCGGAGTGGTGAGTACCCGAAATGGCAATAAGACCGGGAAAAATGATATGATATTTATTTTCGAACCGGGGGCTGACGGCGTGCTGAATATTTCTTCAACAATTAGAGTTGCACTCGGGCTAAGCTATCGGATTGTGTCCGGTGTTGATCCTGATAATTTTAATGACTACATAAAAAATAGCGACCTCTCCGGTTTCACTGCAAGTCTCACTATGCTTTTCGGGAGTTTTTGAAAAATTATTACAAAACAAAAGCCCACAATCTTTCGTGGGCTTTTTTAGTATAATCTAATCTATTTAATTAATTATTATTTTGTGTTCCGCGATTTCGCATAATCTTTTTGCAGTTTCTCCACTATCTTATTTGCTGCATACTCAGCCATGTGTGTGAATCCTGCCTTCATCTGATCCTGCGTGAGTTGGGAGAGCTGTAATGCAGTGAGAACGTTTCCTGCAGCAGTATTTCCGAAGAAGAATGCAGAAGAAACCGGATCGGATTCTGAGACTTCGGTTTTCCAGATCAATGAAGAGTTATGATTATCATAAATCTTCAAGGTCACATCCATATTAAAGTTCACAGAAGATGCCCACGAGTTGGAGCTTATACCATAATTATTTATTGTAAGACTGAAAAGGAAATCTGCAGTGTGTGTGTCATTTATCGGGTTGTAGTGCAGAATGTCGGATCCTTGCTGGAGTGTTTGAGTTTTTATGATATTAGCCACATCCACATGCTTCATCGCACTGTCCATTTTTGCCTGGGCTTTGCTTGCTTCCACGCTATTGATGACCGTAGTTGCAACATTGAGAACAGTATTTAATATCTGCTCTGAACTTGATTTTTTGCTGGTTCCCGTTGAAATCGTGAAGTAGCTGTTGGTCGAGACATTACCCCAGGGTGTAGAGGTAACCATTGCCGCAACGGTTTTGCCGTTAAAAGTATAGGGGACAAGTTTCTTATATGCATTGCTGCATGCGAATAAACTCATAAGCACTATCACGGCTATGACGAGTTGAATAGATTTTTTCATATTTTTATTCATGTGTACTCCTATTATATTATTTTTTCTTATTTAAGATAGTAGAAGATTTTTAAAATTATTTATTTTTGTCCAGAATTTTTATTGTGTAATTTGTTGACATGTATAATAAGGGTTCTAAAAGATTTATTAAACTAATAAAAAATTTGGGTTGGAATCGCGCTGGAACTCTATTTTGAATAGTCTATTTAGTTGAATCAAGAGAGGTCATATGATTTATATAAGATTGATAGTCGAGATAAATCTTGATGGTGAAAGAATAAAGAACTGGAATTATAGTTCAGCAATTAGAGGGATCTTCGGTCGTTCACTTAAGCAGATCTACTGCATTCAGAGAAACATTAAATGCGACAAGTGCAGCTTTACCGATTGTCTCTATTTTGAACTTTTCGAGAAGAAGTATGGAGATTACCAGCGGTTCCATCCTTATATCATTAGAGATATTACTCAAGCTAAAAATTCAAATGATCTTATCATAAATTTTACGTTCATCGGCAAGTTGTGTGACCAAATATCACAACTCCTTCATGGAATCATGAAAATCCAGAAGTATGCACTTCTCGCTTCGAAAAAATCCCATACTATGAAGATAAAGAAGATTATTGATTCATATGGGAAGGTAATATATGATGAAAGTATTGGAAAATTAGAGATGCCCGAGATTATTCAAGTAAAACTTGAAAAACGACCTGTAAAAAAGCTGCTTCTCATTATTGAAACACCATTCAGGATCAAGTATAGAAACAAATTCATGCAAACATTTGTCTGGCATGCATTCCTGCAAACTCTTTATAAACGCATGATATATCTTAACCAATATTACTGCTCGTCTGAATTGAAACTACATCTTATAGAAAAAGATTATGATGTAAGTGTGAGTACTGATAAGACTTATTGGAAAGAGCAGTATCGCAAATCACACATCCAGAACCAAAAAATGAGCTTTGGCGGACTGATAGGAGAAGTTATCCTAGAAAATATTAATGAGGACACCTATGCACTTCTGAAGCTTGGTGAAATTTTTCATGTGGGCAAACAGACCACTTTTGGTCTCGGTAAATATAAATTAGAGATCTTAGAATAAAGCAAGGAGCGTGAATATGAATATCGATAAACACGATATTGCGATAGCTGCATTACTTCACGATATAGGCAAAGTAATGCAACGGGCTGAAATGCCCATTCCAAATGAGTTTATCTCTCGCTGTCCTACAAGGCAGCATGGACACCCGACTCATCTTCATGTTACATGGACAGAGGAGTTCTTTGAGAAGTTCAAATACATCGGAGATGAAGATCTCTGGCAGCAGATCACAAATCTTGCTGCAAGCCATCACAATCTACCATCTTTTGCCAATAAAGATGACCTGTGGTTAGCACAATGCATCATGCTTGCAGACAGGATCTCAGCTAAATGGGATAGGAAACCGGAAGAAACATCCGGAATAATGTATAAGAAAAGACCACTCTATCCTGTATTTGAATCAATTCATCTCGAATCTGATAAAGAGAATTTTGATAAGCAAATACCCTTCATTTCCCTCGGGCAGTTTGAGAAGAATCTGTTGAATAGCGAAGATGCATACATAAAAGCAGATGAAACCACTAAGAAATGTCCCCAATATAAGGAGCTATACTTAGCATTCGAAAAAGAATATGAAGTTCTCATGCAAAAATGGAATAAGAATGAAATAACCAAAGTCCATTTTGTTGATGCTCTCGATTCCCTTCTTGAGAAGCATTTCTGGTGCGTACCTTCGAACACGATTGAAGTGCACCCGACCAATTCACTCTATCACCATTCCAAGACGACTGCTGCAGTCTCGGTCGGATTGTTCGACTATTGCAAGGATGGAGACACATCAATACTCAATGATAAACTGATTGATTCTGATGAGAAATTATTCCTTCTTCTCGGTGGTGATCTTAGTGGTATTCAGTCCTATATTTTCGATCTCAATCCTGAAAATTCAAAAGGTGTGAGCAAAACACTCCGTGCCAGATCTTTCAAAGTGAAAATACTATCGGAAATGACACTCTACCACATTATCAAAAAACTTAATATTATTCGACAGAATATCCTCATGAACGCCGGTGGAAAGTTCATGATACTTCTTCCCAAAAAGGCCAGCCTAATTGTTAAGCTCAAAGAACTGCAAAAGGATATCGATGCAACCTTCTATGACGGATTCCAGGGAATGCTCAGCTTGAATATCGACTGGAATACTGATATTGCATTCCGGGAATTGGGAATGGATACATTCAAAGATACACTGGATAGATTCATGGACAATCTTGAACAGGCAAAGAAGCGTAAATTCTCAACCAGTCTTCAAAATGCAACCTGGAATACGGACAAATTCAGATTCGACACTGAGCTTTATAGCACAACGGTATGTGAGATTTGCAATAGAAATCCGAGTATAGAACCAGTTGAAGAACGGATATGCCTGTTTTGTAAAAGAGATCTTGAACTTGGCAGGCAACTCCCCAAGAACAATGTCGGTATCATAACTTCAGAAAAACCCGTGAAGGATGATAAGATACTTGTATCATTGTTCAATGACGAGTTAAATTTCTATCTGAAAGATGAACCACCATCCAGACTGCAAAAGGATGCCGAATATTTCCTGCTATCTGAGATGAACTGTCCGTACATTCCTCTTAAACCAACAGCGACATATCTGCCGAAACATGAAGGAGATGCCTTAGTAATAATAAAAAAGAGAGAAGAAGATAATCCCAGCCAGTATCTCACCTTTTCAGAAATTGCACAATGTGCAAGAAGGTCTGATAGGGAAGATCGCTACAAGATGCATGGCACAGAGATGCTGGGTGTGCTAAAAGGTGATGTGGATAACCTGGGATTGCTCTTTAATCTTGGATTGCCCGACAAAGATGAGCGTTTATCCCTAACATCCTATTCAACCTTCTCCGGTCTTATAGACTTTTTCTTTTCACAGTACGTTCCTGCTCTCATTGAAAAAGATTTTTCTTATATTTATGTTGTTTATACCGGCGGGGATGACTTCGCTCTCGTTGGTCCATGGAACCAGATAATTGATTTCGTAACCCGATTGAACAGGGATTTTACTACCTTTACCTGTCATAATGCAGACATACATTTCTCAGCAGGAATTGAGTTGATGCGCGGAAAAGCTCCTATTAAACATGGAATAAAACGGGCGGATGAAGCATTGGAAAAATCTAAAATTATTGATGAAGAAAGGAAGAAGAAAGATTATAATCAGATAAAAGACAAAGAAAAGACAGCTTCGAAGAATGCAATAACTATCTTCGATACCACCGTGAAATGGAAAGAAGCAGAACGGTTATTGCGTGTTGCAAAACAATTTCAGAATTTCCTTGATAATCTGAATGGATTCAGCATGCAGTTCTTGTATCGACTCTTCTCCTATCATGAAATGTATCAGAGGTTCAAATCTGAACACAATCCCGAAGACCTAATGTACATAAGTCATATTAACTATGACACAAGAAGAAATATCTATGATAAGAAACAAGATAAGCAGTTAGTAGAAGAATGTAAGGAACTGATGCAGCGCATCAGCCAGAATAATGATAACCTGATGGAATACCTGAGAATTCCATTAAGCAAAGTATTATACGAAAACAGATAATACGGAGGACACACATGAGTGATTACAATTTCGAATTCTTTGAAGAAGATGGATCTGTAAAGCTAAAGTGGGTTTATAACTCAGCAGAAAAGTTTTCTAATGATTTATCAAAATTTGTGAAAAAGCAAAGGTGGAATGACGAAAGACCACTCTCATCCAACCAGTTAAGAAATTTTTACAACGAGTTCCTAAGAATTAGAGATCTTCCTTCAGATGATAAGTCAAAACTTGTTCAGATTAAATTGCTGGTAGCGAAAGTGAAGTACAAAAAAACTAATTCTCCCAGAGATATGAAGCAGATATTTGTCGACTTCATAACAGAATTAGTAGAACAGATTGGTGATTCTATTGAAAAATTTAATAATAGTTGTCTAATTATGGAAGCTGTTGTGGGCTTCTTTCCAAAAAATAAATAAGGAGGAGAAATGTTAGACTATAGAACTATTAAAGGAAAAATATTATGCACAAGTGGCCTTCATATACACGGAAGTGAAACCGGAATAAGAATTGGTGGAATAGATCCAAGTTTATCTATTATTAGAGATCCAATTTCTGAACTTCCATACATTCCTGGTTCCTCTTTGAAAGGAAAGATTAGATTCCTTCTGGAGCATTATAAAGGAATGGTGAGAACAGACGATCAGGGCAATGTGCCAGGTGTCGTAATAGATAATTCTATCAATGAGATTGCTGTTATTTTTGGACACCTGGATCATCAGAAACTCGAGCAGGAGTTTTACAAATCACAAGCTGAGAGAAATGATGAGTTGTTGACTTTTCCAACTCGGGTTATATTTCATGACTCCCACGTCATTGGTGCAATTGTTTATTATAATGAAGAAAGTATTAATTCACAAAAACTACTTGATGTTGATCAAGCAACCATTAAAATGAATTCCATATTCTCTGAGGAAAAAGCAGAGGTCGCCATTGATAGAGTATCTGGTACAGCCCAAGGTGGTGCACTAAGGACTGTCGAGCGTGTCCCAGCAGGTACAGTGTTCGAGTTTGAGATCGTACTGCGTGTGTTCAAAGAAGGCGAGCAGGATAAACATATCGAAATTCTGAAACAGGGACTCAAACTACTTGAAAATGATGCCCTTGGCGGTTTCGGCAGCAGAGGAAGCGGTAGGATCAAATTCTTCGAGCTCACACTCGACGGTGAAGCGTTTTCCTTAGATGAGGTAACACTATAGGAGAGAACATGAAACACTATAAAATAACATGGACTGTCCGATCTCCTGTGGAAACAGAACTCCAATCCGACACCATATTCGGGCATTTCTGCTGGATTCTCCTCCATAAAAAGGGAAAGGATGAACTAGAATCATTTCTCGAGGATTTGAAGAAGTCCCCAATATTCGTGCTCTCTTCCGCATTCCCCAAAGGATATATTCCTTTTCCAATTGCATTGCCTGTACCAATAGCAGATTTTGAACGACTACGAGTTATGCTCAAATGGTCTGATTCAAAAGAAGATAAGATCAAGTTTGCTTTATTGAAAAAGAAACTGAAGAAATCTCGATGGATCTCAGCGAGCTATTGGTATAAGAATCATGATAACTTTTCTTTGCCTGCACTTTATTATGATGTGTGGAATAAGACAAATAATGATATCAATAAACTCTTTGAAGATCAGGATATACTGAAGATCAGACCTTTTCGTGAAGAAGTTGTCTCAATAACTTATAATTCCATTAACAGGATAACCGGAACCACATCAAAAGAAGGTGCAAGTCTCTATAATGAACCTGCAACCTTCTATGGAGAAAATGCCCAGTTCGAATCCTATCTTTCCACAGATCAGTTTACCAAAGATGAACTCGATGAATTGTTCAAAATCATCGAGAGCGGTGGATTCGGCAAGAAAAAGAACACGGGGAAAGGACATTTTAAGATTACTTTGGAAGAATTCGATCCACCTCAATGTAACGACCCCAATGCCTACCTTGTCCTCTCAAACACCATACCAGCGCCCGATGATCCAACCGATTGCTTCTATAACGGATTCACCAAATTCGGCAAGCTGGGAAGCAACTACTCATCTACAAAATCACCCTTCAAATATCCCCTGTTCATGTTCGCACCGGGTTCTGTATTCATCGGTGAGAAAAAACCGGTTGGAACACTCATGCAGAATGTTCATCCGGACGATGACAATATCGTTCAGAATACCTACTGCTACTCTCTGCCCTTCAAATGGGAAGGAGGAAAAAATGGCTAAGTATCATCTTACGACCATTCCACTTTCATATATTCATATCGGTAATGGAGAGGAGCTTGATCCTACTGAATACATCGTGAAAAACGGCAAGGTCTATTACCTGAATCAGGCACAGATGATAGCTCATCTGATGAAAACAAATGAAACTGAATTTCAAAAGGTGCTTAATACTTCTGATATGATAAGGATCACGGACTTCTTTATCGATCACTTTGATGAAAAGAATGAATCCCTCTGGACTGCATCCTACGAGGTTGATCATGAATTTGAAACTTATTATAGAGAAAAACTACACAAGCTGGAAAGCCAAAATCTCCTCTATCAGTTCATCCGAAATAAGTGGCAGTCCGTTCCCTATATTCCCGGGAGTTCCATAAAAGGGAGCATACGAACTGCATTTCTTTCTTATCTTCTTGATAGATATCTCAAGAATGGTGGAGATAAAGACCGAATTCTGCAAAATAGAAACATAGAAATGGAACTTCTTAATGCAAAGAACAGAGATGGAAGATATGACATGAAGGAAGACCCTTTCAAATATCTCAAAGTTCCGGACATTTCTTTTTCCAATGAGTATCTCAATGTAAAGAAAGTACTGAGCACCGCATTGCCGGATGATAGAGGAACAAGAAGACCTGCATCACAGATACCTGCCTATCATGAAGTGCTGGATTATTTTAGAGCTCATTCACTTCAGGCTGACATGAGCATTGATGAGCGGTTCTGGAAAAGAACGAATACTGATTTTGAGACTTTCAAGAAAAGCATTAATGGATTTTATTTGGATGCCTTTGAGAAAGATAAGAGTTATTATGAAAGGATGAATTTTCAAAAAGAGTATCAGGCAATCAAAGAAGCGATTGAAGAAAGAGATGAGGATTCCATTGTACTCAAGGTTGGCAAAGGAAGCGGAAAGAATTATATGACCTTTCAGCAGCTTCACTTCTCGCCTAAATCAAGAAATCTCATAGATCATGAGCCAATGGGATGGCTGATGATCCAATTGAAAATTCAAAATTACATTTGTTCTTTCAAAGGTACATAGGAGTGTGAGAAATGGCGATTATATGTATAAGCGACCAAGGGGCACATCTGCATAAAAAAGGGAATAATCTCATCTTGAAAACCCTTGATGGTGAGCAGATGACCATACTGGGAAAAGATATCGAACAATTACAAATTTATGGAAACATATCCATAACAACCCAGGTAACAAAGTTCCTTCTCTTCAATAATATCGATACAATGTATCTTAGCCAAAACGGAGACTATATAGGCAGATTGGTCGGAAGATTGAACAATACCATTCAGTTAAGAAAGAGTCAATTTGAGTTCTTCCGGTTCAGAAAGAACAGACTTATTTGTGCAAAAGAATGCGTTACTTCTAAGCTGAAAAATTATTCCTTTTTGCTTTATAAAAGAAATCTTCGTATGCAAAATAGTGATATAAAAGTCACAATAAAAAAACTACGATACTATATAGGAGTATTGATCACAAAAGCAAATTCCTTGGACGAGTTACGGGGATATGAAGGTGCTGCATCAAAGGAATATTTCTCTGTTTTTAAACTATTTCTGAAAAATCCAAAATTCTCTTTTGAGAAAAGAACCAGACGTCCGCCGAAAGATGAAGTTAATACCCTCATGAGCTTCTCCTACAACACTCTTTTTAAGATCGTCTCTTCTCGATTGTATTGTGTAGGACTCGATCCTTTTTATGGTGCATTACATGATATTGAATATGGGAGAGAATCTCTCTCTCTTGATATAATGGAAGAATTCCGCCCTTTTATGGACGATTGTGTGCTGACAATGATAAACAAGAAGATCATTCAAAAAAAAGATTTTTGCTATAATGTGAAAGATGAAGATGATACAATCATATACCCTGTAGCACTTTCTCATGATGGATTGAAAAATGTAATTCGTTTTACACATTCA
>CAYUTH010000002.1:0-45521 GCA_964447485.1 uncultured Candidatus Cloacimonadota bacterium
GTTTGACTAAATTATAATAATTTATAAATCGCTTCAATTCATTTTTTCTATGAGCTGATGATTTAAATTCTATCTTATCATGCCACATCTCCATGAGTGTTCGAATGACTCTCTCTGCCTTTCCGTTTGTTCGTGGCCTTCGCACTTTTGTGAAACGCTGAGCTATCTTAATCCACCCTGAAAAACATATCAGATGTAGTAGAATAAGTTGACAGCGGGGATTTAAGCGGGTACAAAACTCCCAAAAAAGTCACAGAAATGGACGAGAATCTGGGAGTTTTACATGATAAAAAATAAGATATATGAGCCAAATATGTTTCAGATGTATTTACCAAATATATTGAATCTTTCAAATCCGTCTTCATCCTACGCTCCTCTATAAATATGTAAACAACGCTAAGTTTTCTTACAGATTATCCAATAAGACCTTTGTAAATTCAATACTGGTAAACTGACTTCCCTGATCGGTGTTGAAGATTTCAGGTCTCCCGTATTTACTGATAGCTTCATTCAATGCTTCTACACAAAAGCTGCGATCCAAAGTGTTGCTGATTTTCCAGCTCAACATTTTAAGACTAAAAATATCAGTTATGGCTGTGAGATAAACAACTCCGCGCTTTAGACGAAGATAAGTAATATCACTAGCCCATACCTGATTCACATGATCAATAGCCATGCCCGATAGAAGATAAGGATACTTTTCATGTTGTGTATTAGGAATACTAAGATTGAGCTTGGGATAAATTGCTCGTATGTTTAAGTTATGCATTATACGCCTAACTGGTTTGCGATTGATCTGATGGCCATTTCGCTTCAACTCTTCTGTTATTCTGCGATAACCGTAGAATGGCCGCTTTAGATAAATCGACATGATTGCATCTTCCAATTTTCGTTCATTTTTCTTCTCTGTTTTTTGATAATACACACTGCTTCTATTTACTCCCAATAATTCACATTGTTGACTGATTGATAGGGAGTCATTGTTACGCTCTACAAGTCCGGCTCTTTCCCGAATATTTGTATGTACTTTTTTCGCAAAAACTCCTTCTCTACCTGGAGTACCCCAATCTGCTTGTAGAGATCATCGACGTGTACTTCTTTGTTGTTATTCAATTTTCGGCGCTTATCTGTAAATATTTTGGGAACTTCTTTAAGAAATCGAGATTTCCAATTTGATATCATGTTTAGATGTAGTTCAAACTTCTGAGATAGTTCTGACAAAGCCATCTCCCCCCTAACTGCTTCTAAAGCTACTCTCGCTTTAAATTCGGACGAATATTTCTTGCGCATATTTTATGCTCCTTTCACATTCTTTCTCTGAAAATTTTTCTAGTAAATCCAAAATAATTGAAAAGATAAATTTTCTGAGAAAAGCATTTTACTGCCATTTTTTCACCTTATGCTACTGTCCGAATTTGGGGGAGCATTATAAAACGAGAGATATTACAGAAAATTATCATGCAAAAGTGAAAAATGTCTATCGTGAGAACGAGGGGGCTCTTCTGCTCGTAATACAGGGTCATAAAATCCTCCAATGAATATATTGCCTTTTTGGATGCAGATGACGTCTGGTTGCCTGAGAAACTTGAAAAGCAGTTATTATAATTTAAAAATAACCCTGACATCGAATTTGTTTCCTGTGATAATTATTTCATTGATAAAAGCGAGACTATCATTAACAGTTATGTCCGTAAAGTTAAATTTGTCGAAGGAGATATTTTATTAGATTTCTTCATGGATTTTTTTCTTATTACGTCCGGTATTATGCTTAGAAGGTCGTGCTTGCAAAAAACCGGGCTCTTTGATGAGAATCTTCAGGTTGGTGAAGATATTGAGTTCTTTCTTCGGCTCGCTCAACGCTATCCTGCCGGTGTTGTGAAAGAAAAATTGTTCAAACGAAGAGTGTGTAAAGGGTAGAGTCTCAAAATTTCTATCATTAAAAAAAACACACATACAACAATATAGGTTTAGCACAAATCTTGAAAAATATTTCAATTTCCCATCTGCATTATTCACTTGAAAATTCGTCCCTTTTTAGTCAACGATTTTAATAAATATTTTAATCTTTATCTCAGTATATAATGCATATATTGCAGCAACAATTATCAATATATCGGTTGGAACAGATAATCTTGGACTTGGACTTTCTATTAATGCATGAATAACGGATGAACTTATTGCGGATATGTATAAAATTAGAAAAAAGAATTTATCCATTATAGATAAATCTATTTTCTTTTTTTGGAAGAAATACAGTATTGGAAAAAGAAAAAATATAAATTGAATAAGAAAAAATAAATATTTTTCAAAATACTCGTAAAAAAAATGAGGAATAAATTCAAAATCGCTCCATATATCTTGATCCCAGAAAAAAATCCAGCTATGAAACACGTTTTTTAAATACTTATTGGGTTGTAGCATAACGGTTTCAATAAACATTTGTTGGAATATTTTTGATAATTGAGCAAATGATAGACTATCCCTTTCTCTCATTTCTTTTTCTATATGCCAAATAGTATTATAATGATCTCCTTTTCCTAATATCTCTTTTTTTCTTTGTTCAATATACATTTTTTTATAATAATCGTATTTATCCGGTGCATCCCCAATAAAATTACGTATTTGTTGTGATAGATGCAAACCAGTAGCTGTACTTAAACTAAAAGTGTCATGATAATGTAAATTAATTAAACACCAACCACCTAACAAAATTATTACAGGTAAAATAAAGCATAATAAACTTCTAATTATTTTTTTTATTAATATTTTTTGTCTTTCTAAATATATTAGTAAAAAGAAAAATAAAATAAAAATTATTATAATAAATTGTGGTTTGGTTAATGCTAACAAACTTGCACATAAACCCAATAATAAAGAAAAAATAATTTTATTAGGTTCTTCAAAAACTTTTAATAACAATAGGAAAATACTCGAAATAAAAAAAACTGAAAGGGTTTCGGTCAATATTGCTGTTTCCCATATCAAAAAAGGATAACAAATAATATACAAAATACCACTAATAAATGCAAAAATATTATTCTGTGTTAGTTTGTATATAATTACAAAAAGGTTTACTGATATGAGTAACCCTAATATCAGCTGAAATAACATAATTATGTTATTATTAAAACTGGCAAGAATAATTAAAAACGGATACCCAGGTGCTCTTAAACCACAATAATTTGATAAATTTATTTCTTTAATAAATTCTGCTAGCTTAAAATATGAATGGGAATCTGCTGTAATCTGAGGTTCAACAAAAATATAAATTACTATGCGAATAATAATTGATATGGATATTAAACCTAATAAGTATCTACTAGTATGTGAGTTTTTATTTTTTAACATAATATCAGTGTTTCCTTTTTAAAATTCAATTGATTTTGTTCTGTACAAAGATTTTAAGGCTATAAGCTATTCGTTCTTCAAGATAAGAATATTCATATCTAAAAATCAGCAATATTTTATCACTAATTGGTAATGGATTAAATCTGATATGATTTTTATTATCCCATGTAGTTATTGGGGAACATCCTTCGTCATAAATTTTTGTAAAACAATCCCTGTTAAATATGTTTAACACTATACTTGTTCCCAATCTTGAGCAAACGAAAAAAATAATATTTGCTTTGGGTGCAGTGCTCGAAAGCAGGATATTATGATGCAATTTTTTATATGCAAAAAAACTAATTTGACTTTACATAAGTATTTTTTTGAAAACTTTTTAATATTTCTCATGAGACTCTTTTTAAAAAATTACATAAAATTGTCAATAAACCAAGATTATTTACTAATCTTTCCGACTTGAGTTAACCTATTGAAAGACAGGCAGATAGCATAAAGAAACACTTTACAGAAAAACTCCGAAAATTATTATTGTCCCGTAAGTTATGCCTATAACTTAAACAATAATAAAACGAGGTTATGTATGTTAAAACATTATAATCAGGTAAAGCTGTCAAGTGTAGGATCGAAAAATGTTTTCGATTTATTTAAAACATTCAATTTGAAATCAATCTTATCACAGAGTAAAATAGTAAAACAGAAAGATCACAAAATATCCGAGATGCTTTTTATCTTTCTGGTTATTATCCTTGAGAACAGCAACTCGATTTTTAGTGGGATAGTTAAAAATCAAATATCAAATCTCAAAACACCTATCAACGATATGCTTAACAAATCGCATTACGAGACGTTTTTATCAACCTTGCTCGGCATCTCGATCTGCTGATTGTTCTCTGATCTTTGACGATACCGGCAAAGTAAAAATCGGTCATAAAACACGAAATATCAGTTGGTTTTATGATCACAGTAAAAATAAATATTTCAAAGGCTATCAGAATATAACAGCAGCATGGCCTAATGGTAGAACGGCAATACCAATTGAAATCGAGTTGAAAATTGGCAAGAAACGTTCAAAACATTCCAGGAGAGTAAACTACCATAGTGGAACTCACACAGAGCAACGAGTACGTTTCGGCAAGAAAAAGAAAACCGATATCGTAATCCAGATGATCAAAGTAAGTCTTCCAATTATGCGGCAATGATCGCCGACTTAACCATTCGCTATGTATTCTACACTATGTTTTGTTATCGAAAAGAGCAGAACAGCTATAAACCCATGGGACAGATTGTAGCTCAGTTTTACCGGTAGTTATTTGATTTGTGTCTGAATACATTTGTTGAAATGATGTTTATACAATACGCTAAAGATTTTGTGGATTATGCGATTGAACTTGGTTACTCTAATTTGTATGACCTGAGAAAAAATATCGACAAATTACTTCAGGAATTCTTCGAACGAGAAGTGTTTTTAAATAAAATTACCGAATCAGATAATCATAGTTTTAGGAAATCCGCGTAAAAACCTTTAAATAAGTAAGTTCCAAGCATTTCATGAAAAAACATGCCTTATTTTATAAGGACTTACGCGTCGGAAAGATTAGTTAATTATTACAGACTCTCGCTTGTACTCTCTTATTGCTTCCAGTTCATGAAAAAATATCGTAAAATCTTTTACAAAAATCCTAAATCTCTTCATCTCCAGCTGGAATTACCATGGAACTGATATTTTTGGGGGGTATGCCAAATAACCTACAAATGGAGTTGACATGTTGATGAAAAATTTGGGGGTATGCATGAAAAAATTTTTTATAATATTGACATATTAACAAGCATACTAAGGTTTACCTATATGCCAAATGTTGATGTGATAATACCTACACATAATTGTATTTTTATTGCAAAGGCAATAGAAAGCGTCATACGTCAAACTCATCAAAACCTACATATTATAATTATTGATGATGGCTCAACTGATGATGCAAAGGATACTGTCTATAGATTTCGTAATTTATATCCAGGTAAAATTAACTATTATTATCAACACCAACAAGGACCTGCTGCTGCTCGTAATACAGGGATTAAAAGATCATCCAATGAATATATAGCTTTCTTGGATGCAGATGATATCTGGCTGCCTGAAAAACTTGAAAAGCAGTTATTAATATACAAGAAAAACCCCGATATTGGATTCGTTTATTGTGATAACTATTTTATTGATAAAAGCGGGAACATAATTAAAGATTATATACGTAAAGTCAAATTGGTTGAAGGAAATATTTTATTAGATTTCTTCATGGATTTTTTTCTTATCACTTCCGCAATAATTATCAAAAGATCATGCATTCAAAAGGTAGGTCTCTTTAATGAAAACCTCCAAGTTGGTGAAGATTTTGAATTCTTCCTCCGATTAGCAAAATATTATACAGCAGGTGTGGTTAGAGAAAAATTATTAAAGCGTCGGGTATGGGCTAGAAGTTTGAGTAAACGGGATTATGAATTAAATACAAGGATTGACATCGAAACGTTGAAAAAATTTATTTCTGTTCATTCTGCTTTTAATAATATGCACAGGCAACTGATCATGAAAAGAATGTCTGATATGTATTTTAAATTTGGGTATATGTATCTAGAGCACAAAAAGAATTTAAAAGCTCTTACTCAATTTACGCTTTCACTTAGATTTTTTCTAAACATTAAGGCCATAAAAGGTTTAATATCTTCCATTCTACCTAAAATATTACTTTCACAATTAAAAAAACAGAATGATAACTATAGTCGATAACAATACTATTATTCAATAATACAACACATGGAATCAGCACTAAAGAATCGCGGCAAAAAACTGCTACAAGGTTCATTTTTAAGAACTTTTACAGTTTTTTTGCAAATTATAATATCCTTTTTCATGCTTCCCTTTTTAGTTCATAATTTTGGGGATAAAACATACGGTTTATGGTTATTGATAATGATTTTTGTAGATTACTACACGCTTCTTAGATTGGGTTTCAGCAGTGCAGTAGGCAGATACTTATCTCGTGCTGTTGGACGTGAGGACATTGAGGAAATGTCTATTATAAGTAGTACATCTTTTTTTATATATATATTTATATCCGTCCTTATGATAATTGCAACATTTATATTATATTGTTGCAGTTCAGCTATCGTCAAAATCCCTGCTGATCTACAATTATTCAAATATTTGATAATTATCTTTGGAATAAGCACTGCCTTGGCCCCACCTTTTAGTGTTTTTAGAGCAATACTTAATTCCCACATGCAATATAAAATAGTTGAATACGTTAATATTATTCTACTTATTATAAAAAATTCCCTAATATTTCTTTTTATTAAATCGGGATATGGACTTTTGTCTGTAGCCTGGATATATATATTGTGCAATTTAGGACGAATGATCTTCCTTTATTTCTATAAAAGCATTAAATATAAAAATATATTTATTTCATTAAAATATTTTAGGAAAAATAGAGTTAGAACTTTGTTTAGATATTCAATCTATACATTTATTGCACAAATTGCGGAAAAACTACGTTTCAAGGTTGATACTATAATTATAACTATTTACATCGGGCTTACTGCTGTAACGCATTATAATATTGCTTTGAGTCTAATTGGATACTTTATACTTTTTATCGAAACCATTATTAGTGTTTTCCAAAATTATGTAAGTCAACAAGATGGTTTGGAAGATTATGACTCTATTAGAAACAAATTTTTACTCACAACCAAGATCAATACTTATTTAAGCATTTTTATTGGATTTTCAATTATTTTTTATGGAAAAAGTTTTATTGAAAAATGGATGGGAGCAAACTATTTAGATTCTTATCCGATACTTGTCATTTTAACCCTATCTGCAATAATCAACCTTGCGCAACATACCTCAGTGAAGGTATTGTATGGAATCTCAAAAAACAAATTTTATGCCTATTCAAATTTTATTGAGGGCATATTGAACGTTTTAATTAGTTTGATTCTGGTAAGAAAATATGGATTGATAGGAATAGCATTGGGAACGACTATTCCTATGTTAATTTTTTCATTAATAATCCAACCGATATATGTCAATAAAATCTTAGAAAGTAGTATAAAAAAATATTTTTTTTCAATGACTATCAATTTGGGATTGCCAAGTTTAATTCTTGGTATATTTTTTCTATTCGCTAATCAATATCTTGCTGCATCTTATACAGCAATTGCAATTTTAGCGATTATACAAACAATTTATTTTGTAATATTAATATTCTTTTTAGGATTTAAAAAAGATGAAAAAAATTATTTTCAACAATTATTGGCAGACATTATTTCACCCTAACACCTACAGTTGATTATAAAGGAAACCTAATGAAAAAAATATTAATAATCACAAACGCTTTTCCTCCATATAAATATGTTGGCAGACTTCGAGTAATTCAAACAGCTAAATATCTGCCTAAATTTGGTTGGAAGCCCATTGTTTTAGCTCCTACACCTAACTATTTGTGGGTTAAAGATATAAAAACACTAAATGAAATCCCAAAACATTTAAAAGTATATCGGGCATTTATGCCAATTGGTTTACCAGTTTTGGTAAAAAAACTATCTGATTCTTTTGCAAAAAATAAACATAGTGAATTAAATAAAAAAAATGAAGGGCTTAAAACAAATAAAAAATCTCTTAATGAATCTTTCTTTAAACACATCTTTATAAACTTTATTAATACAATACATAATTTATCTGTGAAATACTTATATATTCCAGATTATCATATTATATGGTTACCATTTATGTTATTTAAATCCATTAGAATTATTGAAAACAAAAATATTGATATGATATATTCTTGTTCGCCAGCTAATTCGATGCATATATTCGGATTCATTTTAAAAATATTAACAAAAAAATCGTGGATTGCTGACTATAGAGACCTTTGGAGTGATGATCATTTACATCTTTGGAAAAATAAATATAGAGCAAATGTAGAAAAATACATTGAAAAAAATATTTTACGAAAAAGTGATAAAATTATTGTTACTTCAAAGCCTGCTGCAAGATTTATGTTATATAATTTTAAACATATTACTTTTAGTAAAATTCATGTAATCACTAATGGGTATGACAGTGAATGCAATTTAGTTAATAAGAAGTATATTAAAAAAATAAATTTTTCTCTTGTTTATACTGGTAATATCATGAAATATTCAAAATCGAATCTTTTAATGGCCATAGGACAACTATTAAATCAATATCGGGAATTAAAGAACAATTTAAGAGTGTTTTTTATTGGTAATATTGATTATGAAGAAAAAACAGAAATGGAAAATACTATTATTAGTTTTGCTATGCAAAAAAATTTTATTTTTAAGGATTGGGTCAATTACAAAAAGTTGTTAAAAATCCAACGGTCAGCTGATCTTTTGTTACTTATTAAAGGAAGTAAAAGAAATACTGAAGTTGTGATACCCGGAAAAATATTTGAATACATTATCTCAGGACGACCAATATTAGCATTAGTTCCGGATGGAGCAGCGAGAGATTTGATAATGGAAACAAATACAGGAATCTGTGTATATCCAAATGATGTTGAAGGAATTAAAAATGCCATTCTAGCTTTATATCATAAATGGGAAAACAATCAATTAAAAATTGAACCGAATTATGAAGCTATAAAAAAATATGACCGGAAAAATCTAACAAAAAAATTAGCTGCTATTCTTGATGAAACTTTAAATAAAAAATGATGAAGAAGCAAGAGCAACCCAAATTACTTTTAATCGCTCCATATTTCTACCCTCGCAATTACGGTGGGGCAGTAAAAATTTATCATGATCTAATGAGATCATTGCAAAATTTTAATATTGCTATCTTGTCAGAAAGTCAAGGGGTAGAACAAAATAAAATTACTAACTTTGATAATACTTCCTATAAAAAATTTAATTATTCAATGACAAGAATGAAAAAGCTTATTCTACATTTCACTTCATCAAACAGAATACTGTACATTTTTGAGATTATCTTTTTCGTTTTTTCTTCTATTATACAATTTTATAAAATCATCAAAGGCATTAAACCCGATATCATTATTTGTGGAGATACATTTAATTGTGGTTGGCTCATTCAAATTGTTTCTAATAAAATAACAATAATAAATTATATTCATGGAGAAGAAATCACTCAAGAAACTAAAAGAGGTGGGTTTGTAAATTTTTTAAAACGATACCAGAAAATAGCTATTAATAAAGCTAATTTGAATATTGTCCCCAGTTCTTTCACGAAAGAAGTAATCAGAAAGTTTTCTAATGTAAAACCAAATAAAATATTAATCCTACCAAACTTCATTGACACTAAAATATTCTATCCTTTAAAAAATCGGGAAAAAATAAGAAACGAATTATCGTGGTCAGATAAGATCATTCTATTAACAATTGCCCGATTAGTTCCCAGAAAAGGTGTAGACAAAGTCCTTCTGGCACTAAATAGAAAACAGCGAAATGGGGAACTGCCAAACAATTGGAAATATATTATTGGTGGAGAAGGAAAAGAAAAAGAAAACCTCCAAGCCCTTTGCAAACAATTAAATTTGGAAAATCATGTTGATTTTATTGGTTTTGTAGACGATAAAAGAATCAGAGAATTGTATGGTGCTGCTGATGTTTTTATTATGGCTAATAGGGAAATTCATGGTGATACGGAAGGTTTTGGAATAGTCTTTCTGGAAGCGAACGCTTGCGGCACACCCGTAATTGGAGGTATTGCCGGAGGTACAAAAGATGCCATAAAAGATAAAATTACCGGATTGCGAATTGATGGTAATGATGTAAATGAAATTGGTGATGCAATTTTAAATTTACTGAATCATGAAAAAACAAGAAAATTTATGGGGAATCAGGGACTTAAAAATGTAATAAAAAATCATAGTATAAAAACTGCTTCAAACAAATTAAATGTTATTCTGTTTCTTTTAAATAAAAGAAAATATCCTTCGTTAAATACCTTCAATAATATGAAATTAACAGTAAGTATTATCATCCCAACCTATAATATGGCAAAATATCTACCTAACGCTATTGATAGTGTATTGGCTCAAACATATAAAAATTATGAGATTATTGTAATAGATGATGGCTCTACAGATAACACAAGAATAATTCTCAACAAATATAAGGATAAAATCAAATATGTATATCAAAAGAACAAAGGACTTGCTTGCGCTCGTAATACTGGACTAAAATATTCAACGGGTAGATACATTGCTTTATTGGATGCTGATGATTTGTGGCTTCCGAACAGGCTCTCCGAAGAAGTCCCAATACTTGATAACAATCCCAAAATTGGACTTGTACACGCTAATGCTATTGATATTGATGAGGAAGGAAATACACTCGGGCTTACTACACAATCACCAAGATTGAGAAAAAAGAATATGGCGTTGAACCTTCTTTTAAGAAAAGAACACATTCTCTGTCTGACAGTTCTTTTTAGAAAAGACTGCCTTAAATATGTTGGAATGTTTGATGAAAACTTGACATGGCTGGGAGTAGAGGATAGAGATCTTTGGGTTCGTATCGCTCAACATTTCAGAATAGAATATATTGATAAACCTCTCGCATTACATCGCATTCGTTCTGATGCAATGAGCAGAAATATAGAGAATATGATGAAAGCACGTTATTACGTCGTTGATAAATACAACCCAAGATCCTCTTGCTTGAGCTTTATGAGAAGACAAATGTTGAGTGCTATTCATTTTGAAGTTGCAGACGGTCTTTCGTGGCGTGGTGAACCAAGAAAATCTCTAAAACAATACTGGAAAGCCCTAAAATTTTACCCCTTCAATATTATAATCTATATCAATTTTCTGAAAGCAATTATAAAGACAATATTTAATGTTTCTTAAATTATATTTTTGAGCATAAAAGACAAAAGTTAGTTCTTAAATTTTCTGTAATTCTTTGCTTTAAAACCTCTTGAAAGTAATTAATTTACCAATAAGTTGACAAATATTTTTTAAATCAAGAAATAAATGTGGAGTTCTGTAGATGCCAAAAAAATACCTGATTTCTTTTTTGATAGCAATTTTATTTGCGAGCATACTTTATGCCGGAGGGATTGAAGTCCCTTTACCAAAAAATGGCATAGATGTTCTGGATAAAGAGAATGATCTTATAAGTGCTGGCTTAAACAGACTTAATCCCCCTATTAGTGCAGAGGAATACAAATCCTTACAATTCCAGGAAGGCAACCTTGATTTCTTGTCTGCTGAAGAACGGACATATTATATAACTGGTGGAGACATCCTCATCATTAAACTTCCCGATGAAAAAGAATTTACTGAATTCGAAGTTAATTTTGAGGGTTATATTACACTTCCGAAGATGGGAAATTTCAAAGCAGAGGGACTCACTATAGGGGAATTAGAAAAATCAATCTTTTTCAGTCTCCCTCTTTATTTACGAAGACAAGAGGAAGTTCAGGTTCAGATAAAAGAGAAGCGTAAATACATTCAGGTATTAGGATATGTTGGCACACCTGGATGGTATCTATTGCCTGAGAATGCTGGAATTCAGGGAGCCTTCGTTGCTGCTGGTGGAATTAACGATGGATCGATCTGGAACGAGATAAACCTATATAGGACAACCTATAGTCTTAAATCAACTGAACAAAAATTAATTGTTGTTGACATGTTTACCTTCCTCAAATCCACTGATTATAATATATTGCCACAATTAAAATCAAAAGATATCATTGTAGTTCCTATGACTCCGCTAATGGGAACGGTAAAAAGATCCCTGGGTGCGTGGACCCCACCCCAGGAAAGACTTGAAACTGATACTGAAGATAAAATCCGTGTTGCAGGAATGGTCGGAAATCCAAGTTTGTTAGAACCAATAAAAGGAAGTAATCTACTTGATATCCTTATATCTGCAGGCGGCACAAGTCCAGATGCTGATCTGCAACATATATTTTTAGTAAAAAAATTGAAAGACGGAAAGTATAGAACAAAAGTTGTTGATTTGAAAAAATATATTGAAGATAAGAACTTTCAGGACATTCCATATGTAGGAGAAGGGGAAACAGTCTATGTGCCGGAGAAAAGAAAGACATGGGTATATAAAGCATGGAAAGGGTCAATTGATTTCCTGAAAGACTTCTTGTATCTTGTATCTGCATTTTCAACTCTCTATCTACTTTCACGACAATAAATTATGAATCCAACAAAAGATCTAAAAACATATAATTTTGTGGAATTCACCCGAATGAACAAAGTTATATCCAAAGAAATTCAAAGACAAGGCGGGAAAACCATTCTCTTTACAAGCGGTAGTGGAGCAGAGGGTAAGACTTTTATGGCTGTCAATCTGGCTTTGAATTACATCAAAAACACACCTCAGAGAATTCTCCTGGTTGATATGAATTTGAGGAATCCACAAATGCATAAAATCTTTGGACTGCCAAAAGAGAATGGGATAACTGATATTATCAATGATAAAATTCCTTATGAAGACGCACTAAAAAATACTGAATTTCCTAATCTCAAAGTAATTACTAGTGGAACATATGGTGGTATTGTTGCTCAATCTTTTAACGATCTACGATTTGTCATCGAAGAACTCAGACAATCGGTAGATATTGTTATCTTTGAATCCTCTCCAATATTAGTTTCGAATAGGGGAAACATTGACCCTTCAATATTGAGCTCTCTCATAGACACTGTTGTGCTCGTTGTGCTCGCACGAAAAACAAGAAAAATGTCCGTATTAAAAGCCAACGAACTTATACATCTGGCAGGTGGTGAGATTTTTGGCGTTGTCATGAATAATAAATATGTTCCTAAGGAGAAGAAGAGGCAGAAAGGTGTTTAGAGGTAAAATAAACCATGCAACAAATTGATATATCAGAATATACTCAAGTCCTGAAGGAACACAAGAAACAAATCATCATTGTGTTCTTATGTATTTTCATTCCTGTATTTTTTATCAGCTTTGAAATCATATCCACTTATGAAAGTGAAGCAACTTTATTTATTGAAAAAGTGCCATTGAAGACAGAGGAGATCATATTTCGCCGTGGTTCATCCCGAATAGATATAACTAGGGAAATTGTAAGATTACGATCTCTGGATTTCACTCAATCAGTTGTGAGGTCCCTGCCTGAAAAAACTTTTTTTGAACTGCACAAAGAACTCAGTCTTAATGAGAGGGTCATGCAGAGGATAAAAAAACTTATTGGGACAAAAGCCTACAATTCTCTTAAGAAAATATCTGGAAGAGCCTTAGAGGATAATCAAAGCGAACGACAAATTGAAAAGAATGTGCTGCTAAAAATACAAGAAAGCATAAATATAAAATATCGTGGAGATGGAGTTCTTACTATATCTGCGATAACTCAAGATCCTGAAATATCTTACCAAATTGTAAATGCTTATTCAACACTTTGGCAGAGTATGAATCTTCAAGAGAATAAAGAAGATGTTGTTTCTGCACGTAAGTTTATTGAAGAAGAACTGGAAACATCATCCCAGAAACTCAACGTCGCCGAAGATAATTATCTGAAATATAAACAATACATCGGAGTTCCTCTTCATTATAACTATCAAGAAGAATGGGAGATTGAAAGTGTTGACCCCGAATTGGCACGGCTCTCCTCAGAAGTGAAATCTAATCGTGCAAATTATAATGCCTGGTATAACAAATTACGGGAGATACAAATCTGGGAAAGACTTATAAGAAGCGATATTCAAGTAATAGATGTTCCCCAAATCCCAGAAAAGCCTACTGGTTCGAGTAAAATGAGAACGCGATTCATTGGGTTTATTTTTGCTCTATTTATCGCACTTGGTTTGCCAATTATGATTGACTTTCTGAAAGATTATGTTAAAAAACCTATCGATATTGAACGACTTCTTAGCGTTCCGGTTGTGGGCGTTATCCCAAATATGGAAAAATAACTTGTAGCCCGAAGACTTGTAAAAAGCTGTTAATTATATTACTCGAATTCGAGATTTAATGATTATTAATAAACATCTCTGTTTGGCATTTGCTTTTCTTTCTATACTTAATCTATACTTTTAAAAAATATCATGGCCTATCAAAGAACATTGACCTATCCTCTTCCTGTCCGACTGGGCATAATCGATCAGCCGGTTCTGAACAATAGATTCTTCTACTTTGTTGTTTCTTTTTTTATAATTTTACAAGCTATAGTTGTTTATTTTAACATAGAATCAAGAATGTTCATTGCGCTCTGCTATTTTTCAATAGCAATTTTATTATTCTTTTCTCTCAACAAACCAGAACTTCCTATCTTTGCAATCACATTATATGTTCCTTTCAGTAAAATTATTGTGGGTAATATTGCTACTGCTGTCAATTTTACAAATGTACTTCTATTAATGGTTCTATTTTCCTGGTTCATAAGCCACGAATCTCGAGAGGAAAGATTTATAATTAAAACTCCTCTTAATTTTCCACTTCTCCTTTTTGCATTACTTGGCTTCGTTTCTCTTATTCAGGGTAGTTACCATCTGGCGAATATAGGAGGAGAGGGTTTATTATTTTCCTTTTGGCGATGGTATGCCCCGATGTTCCTATATATTGTCGTCGTGAACAACATTCGAGATAGAGAGTCAATTAAAAAAGTTTTCATTATTATTATGATTACTGCTGTAGTTGTGGCTCTGATCACCATTCGTGAACATGCAGATGTTGGAAATGTCTCAAGTTGGGATAAAGCAAGAATTGGCGGGATTGCGGGAAATCCTAATAGTCTCGGCACTTTTTTTGTAAATTATGGACCATTGCTTCTTGGAATTTTTATATATAATGCCCATAAAATCCGGAGCTGGATATTCATGGCTTTTTTCCTTTTATGCGCCAGGGGTGCGCATGTGACATATTCTCGAGGAACCTGGCTTGCTTTAGGGGTAAGCATAGTATTCATTACAGCTATAACGAGAAGCAAAAAACTCATCATCCCGGGAATACTACTAATTGGTTTTGTTGCTATCAACCCCTCAATACTGCCCGAAAGTATTACGGGACGATTTAAATCAACCTTTACAAACGAACAGTCCTATCTCGAACAATCTGTTGAACAGAAGGTTGAAAAAAGTGCTTCTGATAGAATTATCATCTGGAAAGGCGCTCTAAATATGATCCAACACAACCCGGTTCTTGGATTTGGTTTTGGTGTTTTTCCATATTACATCATGGACTACTCTGAAATTGAGGAACAACGAGATGCACACAACACCTATCTTCGAATTGCTGCAGAGATGGGGATACCGGCGTTATTAGTATTTCTTTCACTTATCGCAATAGTTTTTTTTACAGCTCTTTGGGTTTTCAGGAATTCCAAAGATAATTTCTTTAAGGGGTGTTCCGTTGGTTTCATGGGAGGTGTTATTGGTCTTTTAGTAGCATGTATGTTCGGTTCAAGAATGAATTCTCTGGAAATATCAGGACAATTCTGGATTATTGCTGCTTTAATGCAAAGACTAAAAATAATAATCACACAAGAGATGATCGATAAAAATAAATCAAAATCTAATGAGAAAAAAAAATAAAAAAGTCGCATTTATATTATCTCAATTTCCGGAACAATACGAAACATTCTTTGTTCAACAAGTTGCTGATAATAATACAAGATTAAATTTATTTTTTGTTAAAATAATTGTGCGATTAATACTCGATATGTTAAATTACTTTTTTACAATAAAACAAAATCTGTATTTTAATCAAGCTGATAACCTAATTTGAATTCAACGGTATTGTAGTGTAATAAAAATTATGATAAAAAATATCACGCTTACGAAACGAGCCTGACTTCATTTTATCGGGAGTAATTGATGAATAAATCTAAAATGTTGTCTGCAATTAGCCTACGAAAAATCAGCATTTATACATCTCAAGGAAGGAGAAAACTTATCACGAATTATCTTTATTGTATGGCGTTAATTAGTGACAAACATTTAATAAATGTTACAAAATCATGATATTAAAAGGAGCGACAAATGAAAATCTTATTTATCTATCCAGATATTCGCGGTTCTCTTCGTATCCACCAGTGTGGTTATTTCTACACTGGAATAGCTAGCCTTTCCGCTGTACTAAAAAACAATAACTACAGTGTAAGCCTTTTACATTATCTTCATGAGCCATTTAAAAATAAATTTATATCTGATATTATAAAAGAAAATCCAGATCTGGTTGCATATTCGGCAACCACGAATATGTTCACTTTTGTAAAAAAATGGTCTTACTGGATTCGTAGGTATTTTCCTGCGAAAATACAGATATGTGGCGGAGTCCATCCTACACTAAATACTAACTCTAGTCTTGAAGAATCCGATCTTGATGCTGTTTGCATAGGAGAAGGGGAGGAACCTTTATTAGAATTATGCAAACATTTGGAGAGAGGAGCATCTATTCTCGAGAATAATATCAAAAACATTGTGTATAAAGACCATAGTAGAACAATCAAACACAATGCATTAAATCCTGTAATGTCCTCCTCAGAATTGAATCAACTTCCATATCCTGATAGAGAATTATTCGATGATAATAAGATATGCGATATGAATCGACCAATTGTATTTGTTTCTCGCGGGTGTCCATATAATTGCACATACTGCTGTAATGAAGTTTTAAGAAAAAAAACAGGTAATGGAAAAGCGGTGCGTACCCGTAGTGTATCTAATGTAATCGGAGAAATGAAGTATATCATTCATCTTTATCCACATACAAATGGCTTCCATTTTGATGATGATATTTTTGGAATTAATAGGAATTGGCTTCAAAAGTTTGTTGTTGCTTACAAAAAAGAGATAAGTCTTCCTTTTAGTTGTAACACAAGAGCTAATCTGATCAATAATGATATAATTAGGTTACTAGTACATGCTGGATGTGATGAAGTTGCGATGGGTGTAGAAACGGGAAATCGTAAACTAAGAAATAAGGTGCTTGCCCGCGACATGTCAAATACGCAAATCACATCTGCTTTTCGACAATTTGAAGAAGCTGGAATAACAACCCATTCATATAATATGACCGGTTTACCTCACGAAACAATATGTAACAGCTTGGAAACAATTAAGTTAAATTCAATTTTGAAGAAAAAAAAATGGACCATGAAAGAATTACGAATTACAATTTTCTATCCATATAAAGGAACTAGATTGTATCATGAAGCGGAAAAGCATAATATGCTCACCGAAAAAGATGTTGTAAATTATTCTGATGATACTATTATAAAATCTAAGACCATGTCTGGACATCAAATTAGATTTATTGCGAAATATTTCAGAATATTAGTTTTGATTTATCAAATAATATTAATTAATAGTAATAATTTTCAAAAAGTGATATTGAGAATGTTTGACAAATTTATAACTTCAAAGATGGTTGGGAAAATATTATTTCCGTTTTTTAATGCAATATATCCACTCTTAGTCAAAATTTTCAGGCTTTTATCATCCAAAGGTTAGCATTAGCCGTTAAGAATTTGATGATACCAATTTTATTTAAATTATTTAATACACTATTTATCTACTAAAGGAGAAAAATAATGTTAAAGGAAAAAAAAGAAAAAACTAAAAAGACAAAATTTGCATTAATAATCTCTCAATTCCCAGAAACTCATGAAACTTTCATTCTGCGGGAAATCATTGAAATAAAAAACAATAAAATTGATTTTTCTATATTTTCCCTAAAAAAATGTAAGGATAAAATAATTCATCCCCAAGCAAAGGAATTAATGAAAGAAACATTTTATTCCCCTTTCTTTTTTTCGTGGAATATTATAAAAGCGAACTTTTATTTTATCTTTAAAACCCCTTTCAAAATACTAACAATACTTTTTTATATTATTAAACATAATTATCAATCTCTTGAATTATTGGTCAAATCTCTGGTAATATTTCCTAAAACGTTGTATTATGCTAATACTTTTCAAAATAAGGGTGTTGATCATATACACGCTCATTGGGCAACAATTCCAACAACTTCAGCTATAATAATATCAAGACTTACCGGTATTCCATTCAGCTTTACTGCCCATGCGTGGGACATTTTTCTGCCCAATCCGATGCTGCAAGAAAAAGTTCGGCGTGCAGAATTTGTTGTGACATGCACCGGTTATAATAAAAAATATCTGGATTCATTACTTGATTATAAAGAAAATGATAAGATAATCCTGAACTATCATGGTATTGATTTTGATACATTACCGGAAATCAACAAAGATTTCGACGATAACCTAATCTTATCAATTGGAAGATTGTGTGAACAAAAAGGCTTTCCATATCTTATTGACGCCTGTTCGATTCTTCGTGATAAGGGACATCAATTCAAATGCGTAATCGTCGGAGAAGGACCTGACAGAAAATCCCTTACTTCACAAATCAACCAATTGGGATTGCAGGAATATGTTGTTCTCTCCGGCATGAAACCTCAATCTTATATTTTCGACATGTTCAATAAGGCAAGAATGTTTGTATTGCCCTGTGTCATTTCAAGAAACGGAGACAGAGATGGCATCCCAAATGTCATGATCGAAGCTCTGGCATTGAACACGCCAGTGATATCAACAACCGTCTCAGGCATACCTGAGATAATATATAATAACATTACTGGCATCACGGTTGATCCAAAAAATTCTCGACAGCTTGCCGAGGCAATCATCGGGCTGCTCAATAATCCAGCCGCAGCAGAAACTTTTGTGAAAAATGGCAGAAATCTGGTTGAGGAGAAATTCGACATTAAGAAAAATGTTGGAGTATTAGTCTCAATATTAATTAATAGAGATTGTTAATAAATGTCTAAAATAAATATTCTTTACATCATCTGGTCATTGGGTTTTGGGGGGGCAGAAAAGGTTGTTATCGACCTATGCAAAAAAATAGATAAGGATAAATTTCATCCAACAGTCTGTTGCCTTAACGATAAGGGGGTATTTGCTGATGAATTAGAAGATGTTGGAATCGAAGTGATACCTTTATATAAAAAGCCAAAATTTGATCCATACATAATTTGCAAAATTTATAAACTCATTAAAAATAAACAAATTGATCTCGTGCATACTCATCTATGGACTGCTAATTTCTGGGGAAGAATTGCTGCCTATTTATCCAGAGTAAAAGTAATTATTGCCAGCGAGCATACAACTGATGAAAATCGTTCCTGGTATTATCATCTTGCAGATAGAATGCTCGCAAGGATCTCGACTAAAATAATCGCCGTCTCATCAAGTGTGAAAAAATTTCATATGGGGCGCTCAAAAATTCCATCATGTAAATATAGGATTATCAACAACGGCATCGAGATCGAAAAATTCAATGTCTCCATTAATAGGATTCAGAAAAGAAATGAGCTCGATTTTAAACCAAACGAATTTGTGATAGGTCTTTTTGGTCGTTTTGTCCCGGCAAAAGCCCATGAGGTTCTCCTTCAATCATTGAAAGAAGTAATACATACATATCCACAAGTGAAAGTCCTTTTTGTGGGCAGCGGTCCAACTGAAGATCATATTAAAATGATGGCTTCAGATATGGGATTAATGGAACATGTGACATTTGCAGGTTTCAGGAAAGACGTGCCTGAGTTATTTCGTATCCTGGATCTATTCGTACTCACTTCCATCCGGGAAGGATTTCCTATCACAGTACTGGAAGCGATGGCTTCCGGAGTTCCGATAATAGTAACAAACGTCGGAGGTAATTCCGATATAATCTGCGATAAGGAAACCGGATTTATAATTGAACCAAATGACGTTGCTGAGTTGAGTAGGCGAATTAAATATATAATAGAACATCCAGAACAAGTTGAAAGTATTATAAATAATGCTTCAAAAACCGTAAAAAGAAATTTCACTTCTAAGATAATGACCAAGGCTACCGAAGGATTGATCAGTGAATTATATTATAAAGATTTTTCATCTCCCTCAAAAATCAGACTTCTCTTTGTTATCGATAACCTGAATCCCGGTGGATCTCCCCGTCAATTGATCGAGCTTGCCACAAGATTGCAGAAGGATAGATACAATATCACTGTTTGTAGTCTCGACAAAAATAATAATGCATTAGCTTCCAGTCTTGAAGGTGCGGGTATTCCACTTGTTTCATTAGCTCAACATGGTTTCTTTGATCTAAAAACTTTAATTTCTTTGTATAAATTTATTAAAAAGAATACATTTGATATCGTTCATACCTACCTGTTTACCGCAGATACATACGGAAGAATCTGTGCAATACTCACGCGGACGCCAGTTGTTATAGCATCGATGAGGAGTGTTGATACGTGGAAGAATCATCTACACAAACTCACGGATAGGATTCTTGCTTTAGGAACTGATAAAATTGTCGTAAATGCACAGGAGATACAAAATTTTCTACAAAAATTCGAAAAGATACCCTTCCAAAAAATCGAAGTGATCTATAATGGAATTGATGAAAATTTGTTTGAGCTAAAGGTAAATTCAGAAAAAATTAGAACAGGTTTAGGTCTTAAAAATGAAGATTTATTAGTCGGCATCTTTGCACGAAACGATCCGGTGAAAGATCATAAGACATTTTTTCATGCAGCCAAGATCATATTGGAAAGTACATCAAATGTTACATTCCTCGCAATGGGTTATTGCATGAACACTCCTTCTATGAATGAGCTCGTGCATAAACTTGGCATTCAAGACAATGTCATCTTAAAAGACCACTCACCGGATTATCTTAGCTATCTGGCTAGTGTTGATATTTCTGTAATTTCTTCATTGGTCGAGGGCTGCTCGAATGTAATACTGGAATCCATGGCGCTTAGAATACCGGTCATTGCAACAAATGTCGGAGGTAATCCAGAATTAGTTATTGATAAGCAAACAGGATATTTATTTCCCCCTAAGAATCCAGCGGTGTTGTCAGTAGAAATTATCGAACTGCTTCAGAATCCTCTAGTAAGAAAAGAAATGGGAAACAGGGGTTTTATAAGAGCTAAAAAAGTATTTTCTATGGGGAGCATGATTAATGATACAGATTCCTTGTATAAAGAATGTCTAAGAAGAAAAAAACTTTGATTAAAATTTATCATATTTATATATTTGCATTATATAAAAATTATGAATATAAAATGATAAACTCGGCAGGTAAATAAAAAAAGAATGCAGGCATCATGAAATTTTACAAAAGAGATTTTATTTCAATACTTATTGTTGGAGTCGTTATTATTGTATTTCACGTTCTGGACATTTTTCCATATATCGCTCAAATCTTCAAACCCATACAGGACAGTGTCTATGATTCAATCGAGGATGCTGGAGATGTTTTTAAGGAAGCAGAGCAGAAGGGATATAGCCCTGAAGGCGGGTTCCTTATGCTCAGTGATTTTGAAACTCCCGAAGAACTTCAAAAATGGCGTTATGCTGATGTCATACTTTACCAGTCAAACCAGTTTGTCTCAAGCGGCAGCCAGTCAGGGAAAGTAGAATTTCTTGCTCATCGTGGTGATGCTCCCAAACTTTTTCTCCAGTACTTCCCAAAACGCTGGTCAAATTTTGTGGCTCTAAACTTCGAAATCTATAATCCGTCCGAATCAAAAACAAGGATTATTCTCCAAATAAAAGACCGAAGCGAAAAAAGATTCAAATACGATCTATATCTTGAACCAAAACAATGGAACCAGTACTCAATACCAATTGACGATATGTCCGATGAGATAGATATTAAAAAAATAGTAGATCTAAATTTTTTCCAATGGAAACCATCTCAAGACGCAGTGGTTTATATTGATGATGTGAAACTCATCACTTCTCAGTTTGAAGACCAAAAAGTATATGCGAACCCTACACAAACCCAGCAAAAGGTAAAAAATATTACTTCTCAGCAGGAACGTGAGATCACAAAAACAAATTATTCTCAAGGAGACGCTGTTACGTTCAGAGTCAAAAACCCAAACAAGATCGGCATCAGCAATACACCTTGCACGGGAGTAATAGAGTTTCCTTCAGGAAAAGTATATGAGAAAACAATTCTTCTTCTCAAAGAACCATCCGGTCAGGATATTCCGTATCAGATCAAAGCGAACACCACCTGGAACGATGGTAGCTTTAAAGAATCTCAGATCGATTTTCAAACGAGCTTCAAGGCAAATGAGGATAAGCAATTCGCTCTTCTTTATGGCAAAGATCTGGCAAAAATGAATTTCAAATCGGGCGTTACTATCCGTTACAAAGAAAATGTTATTCAAGTGAGTACTGGTAAACTACGCTTTGAGTTAAGCAAAAGCCATTTTACCCTATTGGATAAAGCCTGGCTGGATGCAAATGGCGATGGTTACTATTCCGATAATGAACTCGTGTCTGAAGGCGAAGACATCATCATGACATATAATGGAATCCTTTATCAGAGTTCTTATGATTACTCTACGTACAACATTGAGATGGTTGAAGCTGGTCCTTTACGCTCGACATTCCAGGCAGAGGGTTACCTTAGAAGTAGCAGTGGTTATGACCTCTGCAAATTTGTTGCCCTTATCACGGCATTTGCAGAACAAAGCTTCGTAGAAGTATCATTAGACTTCATTTTCTCGCGAACTGCCCCCATTGAATCTGCAGCAATTTTCGTGCCCTATTCAGAAGAAATCTCACAGGTCTATTCTCCAAATACTGGTGTGCAGATGGATCTTCCGGTTATTATTTATCAGTCTGATATTGAAAAATCTGAAGTGCGGAATCAGGGAAGAAAATTATTTTTCGACCAAGATCTTTCTCGTTGGGTAGACGCAAGCAATCCTAAAGGCGGTATCATGGTTGCAGTTAAACCTTACTGGGACCTCAGCCAATTCGGTTATTATATACAGGAACAGGATGTAACACTTATGCTATGGCCGCCTTTTGCTCAAGAAATAGACATCAAATATACTCTGCAATACAAAATGACGCGCAACTATGAAAACCGAAGAAATCAGGATTTCGGCAGAACTCACGACATTCTCATCTATTTCCACTCCAGTGACATCGAACAACTCAAAACCACAGAGGTTGCCGAAGCATTTCTGCATCCGGTCACATTTATTTCACAATAGTATATGACTTCCCAGGCAGTTCCCTTTCTGATGTACCATAACATCTTACCTGAAGGCGATCCATACACTATTACAAAGGAAATGTTCCGGGAACAGATGGCATTGTTAAAAGAGAATGACTACAATGTGATCGCAGTAAGAGATTTTGTGTCGCAACAAAAAACATTTGAGAAGCAGACAAAAAAAATTGTGTGCCTGACCTTTGATGACGGGTATTCTAATAATTTTGAATATTGCCTACCCGAGCTGGAGAAATATAATTTTAAAGCCACTTTCTATGTCACAACATCTTTGATAAATTCTGAGATGGGATTTACAGAGGATCAGGTACGTACACTCTCAGAAAAAGGTATGGAAATCGGGTCTCATACGGTAAATCATGTCTTTCTTTCAAATCTTACAGATGACAAATTATATTATGAATTGGAAGAATCCAAAAAGCAGCTTGAAGATATTATTCAAAAACCCGTAACAAGTCTTTCGCTTCCCGGTGGAAGAGGGAATAAAAGAATTTTTACAGCAGCACAAAAAGCCGGATACGACACACTCTGCACATCTGTATATCACCCTAATGATGCCGACACATATCTCTTTTCTCTAGGACGGATACCTATAAAAAGAGACTGCACAATAGAACTGTTTGAGAGAATTGTATCTCTCGATCTTTCTGTCTGGAAATCAATGAAATTCAGACAGGATATAAAATTTATTATTCAGAGAATTCTTGGCAACAAGTTGTATCACTCGATCATGCTGATGAAGTACGAGTAATATGGGCTGGATAATTGCATTCTGGATCTCAGGCATAGTGCTCTTCTATGTCTATTTAGGATATCCTATACTGATACTATTTCTATCAAAATTGCTTCCCAAACCATATGTGAAATTCTCTGATGAAGAGCTGCAAAACACCTCACTGCTTCCTTCGATTAGCATTTTTATACCTGCCTACAATGAAGAACCTGTTATAGAGAAAAAGATCCGCAACACATTGGAACTCGATTATCCGAAAGATAAGATCGAGATCGTCGTCGCTTCTGACGGTTCTCATGACAAAACAGTCGAGATTGCCAAGCTCTATTCTGATAAAATCCAGATTATGGCTTACGCTGTGCGTGAGGGAAAAACGGGCTTGATCAACAAAACAATTCCAAAACTCAAGGGCGAGATCATAATTTTTTCCGATGCTTCAGCAATGCTTGCAGTAAATGCCCTGAAAGAGCTTATCGCTCCTTTTAAAGACCCTGAGGTCGGCAGCGTATCCGGGCTCTATATTCTTCGGGATGCGACATCGACTTCCCGCGCAGAGGGTGAGGGCTTTTACTGGCATTATGAGACCTTCCTCAAGACCAATGAAAGCAAATTCTACTCAATATTAGGAGCTCATGGTGCTCTGTATGCCTTAAAAAAATCTCTCTTCCGAACGCTTCCTCCCAACGCTATCAATGATGATTATATTCTTCCTATGTGTGGAGTTCAGCAAAAGAAACGCGCAGTGTATGAGCCCAAGGCGATTGCGGTGGAAGAAGGCACAACCTCAGTTCGGGGGGAGATGAAACGCCGCATACGCATTTCGGTCGGCAATTTTCAGCAACTCGTTCTTTTAAGGGGACTGCTCAATCCCTTCCGCGGGAGAATTGCTTTTGAATTTCTCTCTCATAAATTTCTCAGAAGCTTTTCATTCCTCTTTATTATCATACTTTTCTTTTCAAATATCTTTATCCCAATTACAGGATTTCGTATATTTTTTCTTTTCCAAATCCTCTTCTACCTACTCGGGTTGGGAGGTGCCATATTCTTCAAGAATAAAAAGATGCCTGTTATAATCACAGTTCCTTTCTACCTGGTTATAATCAATTATGCAGCTTTCATCGGGCTGTTCAAATATATTTCTCATACACAGAAAGTTACCTGGGAAAAACCACAGTGAGTAAGTACTACATCCGGCTTGCACGAACATATCTGACATCCGGAAATCACAAATTCCTTTCCTTTGGCAATGTCATTTCGGTTGTTGGAATTTTTCTTGGAGTATTTGCTCTTATTGTAGTTATGTCCGTGATGAACGGGCTGGAAGAGGATATTACAGAACGAATCATTGGACTGCATTCAGAGATTAAGATCTATGCAAAGGATTTTGCACCGCTTACGAACTGGCAAAATATTGAGAAAGATATCCAAAACAAAGCAATAACCGGGATCAGCCCTATTGTGCAAGCAGAACTCATGCTTCTCCACGAGAAAAAGGTAAGCGGCACTATCTGCCAGGGCATTAATCTCTCAAAGCATGACGACATCACATTTTTAATGAAACGAATATACATCGGCGCACCGACACAAGAGGAACTAAATGATGGTATAATCGTCGGTTCCGACCTCGCGCTTATTCTCGGTGTGAACTGGGGAGATGAACTGACTCTCACGTCCCCGATTGCAGATCAACCGACACCATTTGGCATGATGCCGAAAAGTATAACCTTGAAAGTTGTGGGACTATTCTACACGGGCATACCTGAATACGACATGAAATATTCGTATACAGACCTTCATACTCTTCAAAAATTTCAAAATATGGGTGATGCTATTTCGTATCTTGGGATTAAAACAGTTTCCCCAAAAAAGTCCCTCCGGGTAGCAAAGAATATCAGAACTAAACTCGGGGATTCCTATGATGTGCTGGATTGGAGAGAGTTTGAGAAGCATCTTTTCACTGCCATCCGGTTCGAGAAAAAGATCATGTTCCTCGTACTTGTGCTTATTTTTCTTATTGCTGCCTTTAATATGATCGGAAATTATCTCAAACTCGTTGCTCAGAAACGTCAGGATATCGGCATACTCAAATCCTTTGGCGCAAAGAAGAAAGACGTCATGAGAATATTTTTATTCAATGGGATCTTCATCTATCTGATAGGAACCGTTGCCGGTTTTATTGTGTCTCTTGGACTACTCGCGGCTCAAATAAAATGGCAGTTCATACATATTCCTATATCCGGAATGCCTTTTCAATCCCTCCCTGTGAAAATCGAGCTCTTTGACCTGCTTCTCGTTGCGCTCGCATCATTCATTATCACGCTGCTCACCACACTGATCCCGGCACGGCGCACCATGAATATCGATGCGATAAAGGTCATTCAGGAAGCAGAAGAATAGAGTCATTAATTAAGTTTCCTCTTTAAACAATATTTCATCGACACATTCCTTTGCACAAGTATAAGAAAATCCTTTTCTCTGCAAAAATGCGAGCGCTTTATTTCTTCGCTCACGCGGCTCCAATTTCATATATTTTATCTTTCTTTTTGAGAGTTCCCTCACTGCCATCTCATGCTCTGTCTCTCCAGAAAGATACTTTTCGCTCAATCCTTGAATGATTTCGTTTGAAATCCCTTTTTGCTTTAACTTCTGTGTGATTGCATAGTTCCCTTGCGGATGGTGTGAGATCAGATCCAGCATATAGGACTCAGCAAAATCTTTATCATTGATGAATCCTTTTTCCTGATATTTGATAATGAGCGTATCAATTGTTGGCTGTGAAATTTTTTTGCTTGTGAGTTTTCTTAAAATTTCCTTTTTTGAGCGGAACCGGTATTTGAGAAATTCCAGGAGAATATATTCTGCTTCAAAGAATTCAATATTCCTGCGCAGTTCATAAAATTCATCGGGCTGGAAAATTCGCCCTTGCTCCAGCCCGAATTTTTGTAATACGTTCTTTGATGAGACCGAAAAACCGAACTCATCATCGATGAAAATATCGTATAAGCGTTTATTTTTTCTCTTGCTTATCCTTGTTAACTTCATTTTTTGCAGGTGTCTCTATACCGAGTGCTTTTTTCACTTTTTTCTCAATCTGATCTTTGACCTTTGGATTCTCACGCAGATAATCTTGCGTCTGATCCTTACCCTGACCAAGCTGAGTGTTCTCATAAGAATACCACGAGCCCTTCTTCTGGATGATCTTCGCATTCACAGCTTCATCCACGAGAATGCCAAGTGATGAGATGCCCTTCCCGTAGATAATATCAAATTGAACGGAACGGAAAGGAGGGGCAAGCTTATTCTTCACGATCTTAACCCAGATCACGTTGCCGAGGATTTCGTTTGTTGCACTTTTAATCTTGGGTCCGGCTTTTACTTCGATGCGTACTGAGGAATAGAATTTCAGTGCCACACCACCGGTGGTCGTCCTGGGATTCATATAAGGGGTGACGCCGATCTTCATACGTGTCTGGTTAATGAAGATAAGTGCACAGTTAGATTTACCGATCACGCCTGTGAGTTTGCGCAGCGCTTGTGACATGAGACGTGCCTGCAGCCCGACATGGGAATCTCCCATATCTCCTTCAATTTCCGTTTGAGGAACGAGTGCTGCAACCGAGTCCACAATAATCAGATCGACAGCATTGCTCCGCACCAGTGTTTCTACGATCTCAAGTGCTTGTTCTCCATTGTCCGGCTGGGAGATGAGCATTTCATCGGTATTGATGCCGAGTTTTTTGGCATAATTGGGATCCAGCGCATGTTCAGCATCAATAAAGGCAATCACACCGCCCAGTTTCTGAGCTTCGGCTGCAATATGCAAAGCGAGCGTGGTTTTACCAGATGCTTCTTCACCATAAATTTCCGAGATCCTTCCGCGGGGAATTCCACCCACACCAAGGGCAGCATCAAGATTGATCGCTCCGGTAGGGATGGTTTCTATATCAACGAGAGTGCCATCACCAAGCCGCATGATCGAGCCCTCGCCGTATTTTTTGCGGATCTGACCCATAGCAGTATCTAAGGATTCTTTGTAGTCTTCCTTTTTCATTATATATTACCTCCGTAATTTTTTGCCTTCTCTAAATTAAATGTTTTTAAAATTGAATATATTGGACCTGAGGACGTGAGCTGGCTTTTGAATAACGTGAGCTCATTGCATTGGACAATGTCATCGACAGGTATTAAGTTGGAAGAAATTTTCTCCCATTCGATATTTCGGACAAATTTAATTCTGCCAATTGTTGTATGCAGAGCCAAAGGGCGTTTCTCTTTACTGAACCCGAGATCATACAATGCCATGTCAACATCCTTGAAAAGCTGCGCTGCAGAATCTGTCTCATCTTTCATATCATACCAGATAAGGCGCGGACGCTCCGGATTGGGTATCATTTCTGCTTCTTTAAAGGAAATTGCAAATGGAGTATGTTCAATTGTGACTCCTACTACGGATGTATAAATATCCTCCAGAATACGCTCGTTCACATCGCCCAAAAATTTGAAAGTCACGTGCAGATTTTTCTTATCAACCCACTTGATCCCTTTTGGAATGTGACCTTTCAAAATTTCAATATTGCGCGCAATACGGGTTTTAAGTTCCTCGGGAAAATCAATTGCCAGAAAGAGTCTCATCAGCGTTTATATCCTATCATTCTAAGAAATTCTTTTCGTTTTTCAATGTCTTTATCGGATTCCACTCCCTTTGGAGAGAAGCCGTCAATAACGCCGAGAATACCTCTGCCTTGTTCGGATTCGGCTACGATAACCTCAACCGGATTTGCAGATGCGCAGAAAATATTCACAACCTCAAAGCACTGCTTCAGGCTGTTCAGTACATTTATAGGAAAGGCATCCTGCATCACAATGAAGAAGCTATGCCCCGAAGCAATATTCTCCAGGTTTTCAACAGCAATATCAATAAGGGCTTTGTCAGTGCCGTCTTTTCTGATAAGGCACGGACCTGATGCTTCTGAGAATGCCAGCCCGAACTTGATGCCCGGCACGGAATTCACCATGATCTCATAAATGTCCTCAACGGTCTTAATAAAATGGGACTGTCCCAGAATAATATTGCACCCCTCTGGAAACGTCAATTTCACCGTTTTTAATTCCATTATGGCTCCCTGTTTATTCCTTGTAATGGCATGGTTAGAATAAAGATTTTTTTTTCCATATGTTTGTCAAATTTTGTATGCATTTTCTTGACATTCATGTTCATTCTATCAGAAAAAAATTATGAGAATCGATAGTTACCAGTTCGGAAAGATGGTCATAGACGGAATTCCGTACACACATGATGTGATCATACACAATAATTATGTGCAGTCAGATTGGTGGAGAAAGCGTTCGCATCATTTGATACTTGCAGATATTCCCAGCCTGCTATTTGAAAAACCGGATGTGCTCGTTGTCGGCACAGGCAAATTCGGCTTGATGAAAATTGATAAAGAAGTGATCAGGTATTGTGATAAACATGGCATCGAGCTTATTTGGAAAGATACATCCAGTGCCGTAGATGCTTATAATGATTTGCAGGATTCCGGAAAACACTTCATCGCCGCATTCCATTTGACGTGCTGAGTACATATAGCACAAACAACAGATATTTGTTGACACATATAGGGAAAAAAATCTTTTTAAAATCATTAATGGATTGATCTTGGTACAGACGTTTTAAATTAAATTAATAAACATAAAACGTTTTAACTGATCCGTTAATATATCTAGTGTGATTAGAATGAAATTAATTTATAGAAAACGAGTTTTATTGGCAATAATTCAATCCTTCGGAGGTGAACTAGGAGTAACACATTTTCAAAAATTATTATTCTTATTTAATCAAAGACAGAAAAAAAAAACTTACAATTTTGTACCAAATAGATCCGGATGTTTTTCATTTCAGGCAGTTGCTGATAAATCACGATTGATGAAAGACGGATTTCTTGAAAATGTTAAACAATGGAAAACTATTTCGTGTGAAACGAATTTCTCATCATCTTTAACTGATTTTGACAGGAAAGAGCTCGGTAAATTAAGAATCAAATACGAAAATCTTACAACAAAAGAATTAATACGAGAAATTTATTTAACTTATCCTTATTATGCAATTAACAGCGAGATTGCCGAAAAACACCTTAATGAAGAAGAGAGAGAAGCAATATATAGACTGAAACCAAACGATTTCAAAACAATGCTTTTTACAATTGGTTACGAGGGAAAATCATTAGAAAATTATTTGAATCATTTAATACAAAACAACATAAAAGTGCTATGCGATGTAAGAAAGAATCCAATCAGTATGAAATATGGATTTGCAAAAAAAACATTACAAAATGCTTGTGAGGTGTTGAATATAAAATATATACATTTCCCCGAATTAGGTATTGAATCAAGAAAAAGAATAAACCTAAAAACACAAGCAGATTACGATTCATTATTTTTTGATTATGAAAAGACGGTATTGAGCAAACAGACTGAACAAATTAATACAATAGTGGATTTGCTCGATAATTACAATCGTGTTGCACTGACATGTTTCGAATACTCTCCCCAACAATGCCATCGTACAAGAGTTGCAAATGCCGTAATTAACTCATCTCCTGAATGCTCATTAGAACACTTATAATGACCAAGAAAAAAATACTTGTTACAGTCAAAACCTATCCAACAATTTCAAAAAAATATGACGAATTAGTATGCACTGCAGGTTTTGATGAAGATGGTAATTGGATTAGAATTTACCCTATCCCATTTAGGAAACTTGATTATGTTCATCAATATAAAAAATATCAATGGATTGAAATGGATTTAATAAGGAACAAGAGTGATTTTCGCCCTGAAAGTTATAGTCCGAGAAACATAGATGCTGCTGATGTGATTACTTTTCATGATAAGTTGGGAACAGAAGAAAACTGGGCTGAGAGAAAAAAAATTATCCTCAGAAATATATACGATGACATGTCCGCATTAATTGCCGAAGCAAAAACTAAGGGACTATATACCTCCTTAGGAGTTTTTAAACCTGCTGAAATTAAAGATTTCGTCTGCAAACCTGTTGAAAAGGAGTGGAGTGAAAAACAAAAAGCAACTCTTGAGCAAGAAAGATTATTTGATAAAAAAAGCACTCATGAGATAGTAAAAAAGCTCCCATACAAGTTTAGCTACACCTTCTGTGATGTAAATGGAACAGAATCCACATTAATGAATGAAGATTGGGAGATTGGCGCTTTATTCTGGAATTGTCTTGAGAAAAACCGCGGTGATGAACATGCCGCTTGCGAGGATGTAAGAAAAAAATATTGGGATGACTTTGCAAAAACTAAGGATTTGTATTTTTTTCTTGGTACAACTAAACTAAATCATCTTAGAGCTCCAAATCCATTTATTATTATTGGAACATTTCATCCAAAAAAAGACCTGCAATCCAAATTGGAGATTTAGATTTCTCAAAGTAAGATCGCTGCATTCCATTTGACGTGCTGAGCTTGTATATTACAAACCCATCTAAATAGATATTTTTATTGACATCGGATGCAACATTTGCTATTTGTAAGTTACTGAAATTGTAAACACTTATAACTCTATAAAGATAAGGCGGAAAAGATAAATGAAAAAAGTATTGATTATTTCTTATTTGATTCTTATGCTATTTATTTTAACGAGTTGTGATTTACTCCATCTATTTAGTAATCACTATACCTGCGAACTTTTTAAAGATGCAATCTACTTTATCGATACAGACGGAAGTAACCTTAGAAAGTTAGTCAGCCTCGATCATATAGAAAGTAATTGTGAAGATGATACAATAGATTTGCTTCCAGGTGCCAGACTACTATTATTCACGCCTGATGGCAACAAAATAATTTATTGTACGAATCCTTATGAATCCAATAATAATAGTCTTTATTCTGTAAATTGTGATGGTAGCGATAATACACTTCTTACAGAAGATTTAAACGTTCTTTACAATTATGGTGGAATATCAATTTCTTGCATAGAATCAAAAATTATATTTATCGGTAATGTTAAGTATTTGAACGATAAAAGTGAAAAATTCTCAGATATTTTTATGGTAAATTTGAATGGATCAAATCTGAATAATATAACAAATACTTATGGGATTAATGAAAAAAATCCTCGCTTCTTACCTAATGGTGAAGACATCATTTATTCTTCAATTAATCATTTGAATGACTTAAAATCGTATTCAATTAATAAATTACATCTTAACAGTGGTTCTATTGATACACTCGTATTTAATAATGAATATGCCTATAAACATCTTTTATTATCTCAAGAAGGGACCCAAATATATTATGTTGTATATAAAGACAATTCTTATTCCTTCTTCGCTATGAATTCAACTGGAATACATCAGGTGCAACTATATGAAAATATTCCTTCTATTAACAATACTCCATCCATATCTTCAGATGGTTTAAAAATTGTATATGTTAGCAATCATAATTTGTGTATTATGAATACAAATGGCTCAGGCATTAATCAAATAGAAACATCATTATACTATCCTTGTTACCCCACGTTCTCACAAGGAGGAACTAAAATATTATACTCAGGTTCTGCTATTAATGATAGTATTTACATAATAAATATTAACGGATCAAATGAGATGACAATACATGAGGGATTTATGCCAGCCCTTTCACCGGATGAGAATAAAATAGCTTTCTCGGGATACTATTTTTATAAGACATATGACTATTGGGAGTAGAATATACATTATAACTATTAACCTCTACCCGTTTTAATTTTCGGTAATAATTTTTTCGATCAGTTTACTTGAGCGAATCTATCTCATTTTTTTACTCAATTTTCCGAATAAAATAAATCCCAAAAATAATTATTGACAACCACATATTTAATTCTCAAATAAGAGTTATGAATAGGATGAAAGTCGGAGTAAGAACCTCACAGCTCATGCAGCAGAAGCTCAAGCTCTCGCCGCAGATGCTTATCACTGCTGAGCTTCTCCAGAAGCCAATCCAGGAACTGGAAATGGTGCTTAAAAAGGAACTCCGCATTAATCCTTTCCTACAGGATCTCAGTTCGGATGAAGAGCAATACGATACACCTGAAGTTGCGGATGAGATGGAGGAATATCAATATAATGATGATGATGGAGACCTTGCAGACCAGATACTGCAACTGAACAAGATCATCAATGATATTGGCGAAGTGACCAATGACCAGTTCGGGTATGAACGACAGGACAGATCCAGACCTTCTCCTGATAATGAAGAATACGAAACATCAAAAGAAAATATCTGGGACAACTTCATCCTGCAGGTGAAAGAATTACCGCTTAACCCGGCAGAGCAAGAATTTGCAGATTCCATTCTCAATAACCTTGATGCAAACGGTTACCTCGACACGCCTTTTGTAGAATTGTATGAATCCTATGGGCTTGCTGAAGCACGAGCGGAGCAAATCCATCGTATGATAATGAGTATCTATCCGCGTGGAATGGGAGCACGAAATCTTTCAGAATGCCTGCTTGCACAGCTCGATGAAGAAACCGCGAACCACCCGGTCATTACCTCTATTATTGAAAACGATCTTGATATCTTACAGAATCACCGACTGGATATGCTGACAAAGAAATACAATATTGCTCTCGAAGAGCTGGTTGCCATCAAAAATATTATCCACCACCTTGACCCAAAACCCGGGAGCCGGATAACGAACGGGACTTTATCATACATTAAACCGGATATCATCGTAAAAGAGATCGACGGCGATCTTGAGATCATTGTAAACGACACATACATTCCGGAGATAACGGTCAATAAAGAGTACGCACAGCGGATACTTGCGCAGAGTGCAGATAAGAAAAGCGCAGTGAAATATGTAAGATCAAAACTCCTTGCTGCTGAAAACTTCGTGAAGGCATTATGGATGAGACGGGAGACACTTCTCAGGATAACTGATGAACTTATTCATCAGCAGTCAGCCTTCTTCCGGGAAGGAAAAAAGGAGCTCCAGCCAATGACCTATGAGGATGTGGCAAAAAAGATCAAGCGGGATGTTTCAACCATCTGTAGAGTTGTGAATAATTATTATATTGAAACACCGCTCGGAGTTTATCTTATGAAGTGGTTCTTCACCAGCAAAGTGGGCGACCTCTCATCCCAGCTTATCAAAAAAGAAATTCAGAAAATCGTTGATGCGGAGAACAAGAAAAAGCCGCTTAGCGATCAGAAAATTGTGAATATTTTAAACGACCAGGATATCGACGTATCACTTCGGGCAGTGACAAAATACAGAAATCAAATCGGCATTGCTGCCAGCAGACTGCGGAAAGAACATCTTTAAATTGACGCGCAGTGCTCTCCAATATTTCTAAACCAGCACATGAAATCCTTTGAAATCTTAGCTTCGGGAGTATTCCCGGAAAACAAGCTGAAGATCGTACACACCAAGAGTACTCTTTCCTACGACGAAAAGACATCAGCGCTCATAGAAAGGCATTGGAAGCAAGAACTGAGAGTAGCCAAAGAGAAAAGCAAGCTCCTTTTCAACGGTCCCATTTACCGTCTTGAAGATTATGAAATATTGGAAAATAAGCTCTTAGTATATGTGTCCGAAACCAACTTCAAACAGCTGATGGGAACGAATTTTTATCATCCTGAACTTGCTGAGGAATATGGGAAATCATATTTGTCAAATGCACTTGCGCTGAGCACATTCCTTGAAACTGGAGATGAAAATTTTATCTTTGTAAAACGGAGCCCAAATGTATATTTTGGGGAAGGGTTGTGGCATCTTATTGCAGGGCAGTTCTCGATTGAAAAGAACAAAACTCAGACTCTTTCTGCTTTCGAAGTCTTATATAAAGAATTATTGGAAGAAGGGGCTCTTATAAAAGACGATATTGAAAATTGTGTGTGCCTTGGTTTAATACGGAATACAGTTCACTTCAAACCGGAATTGGTTTTTTATACAAAAACATCATTGTCAGCCAAAAAAGTTACCGAGAAAATCCGCACTGCCCACGATGGTTATGAACATGAAGAAGTAGCGATCGTCCATAAGAGCGAGCTTGATGTTTTTATGAATAATGAAAAATTTACAAGTTTTGCCCGGGGTAATTACTTTCTCTATCAAAGAGAGTTTGTAAAATATGAATAAAGAGCTTTTCAATTCTGGTAAAGAGATCGATTATAAAGATATGCCTCTGGCTGAGCGTGTTCGTCCACAATCTTTAGATGAGTTCGTTGGTCAGCACAAAATTTTGGAAAAGGACACGATCCTTAGAAATATCATCGAGAATAACGAACTGACCTCGCTTATATTCTGGGGTCCGCCGGGAACTGGCAAAACGACCCTGGCTAGGATCATTGCAAACAAGACAAATGCCAGTTTCATCTTCTTCAGTGCAGTACTTTCCAAAATTAATGAAGTGCGCAACGCCATGAAAGAAGCGGAGTTTAATCTACGGAATTTTCATAAAAAAACCATCCTCTTTATTGATGAAATCCATAGGTTCAATAAGGCACAGCAGGACGCATTTTTGCCCTTCGTAGAAAAAGGAGTTATCATTCTCATTGGTGCGACTACAGAAAATCCGTCCTTTGAAGTGATTGCTCCCTTGCTCTCCCGCTGTAAAGTTATCGTGCTCCAGATGCTCGATGAAGAAGATATTTATACGATTATAAAAAGGTGTTTTACACACCCGCATAGTGAAATCCAACAATATGAAAAAATGTTCGATGACAAGATACTTCACTTCCTTGCCGATTATTCCTGCGGCGATGCTCGAGTTGCGCTGAACTCGATAGAACTCATTATCAAGGCGTATGGTAAACAAAAAGAAAAACTATCTGTCGCATCTATCAAGAAATTGCTGGAAAGAAATAATCTCTTTTATGATAAGGATAGAGAAGAGCATTATAACATTATCTCTGCTTTGCATAAATCGTTGAGGGGAAGTGATCCACAGGCAGGGCTTTACTGGCTGGCACGCATGCTGGAAGCCGGGGAAAATCCTCTTTACATCGTCAGAAGACTGGTGCGGTTCGCTTCCGAAGATGTGGGGCTTGCCGATCCGCAAGCGCTGGTTCAGGCAATTGCAGCGAAGGACGCAGTACATTTTCTCGGCATGCCGGAATGCAATCTGGCACTCGCTCAACTGGTCGTATATCTGGCGACAGCTCCCAAAAGCAATAAATTGTATACTGCTTATAAGTCCGCTGCAGGAGATGCAACAAAGACAAGCCATCTGGGTGTGCCCTTTCATATCCGCAATGCGCCGACAGGGTTGATGAAAGAACTTGGTTACGGAAAAGATTATAAATATTCCCCTGAATTCGAGGATGGGTACTCGTACCAGAAATATTTCCCGGATAAGATGAATGAGAAAACGTATTATCTCCCCTCACAATTTGGCTTTGAGAAGGAAATAAAGAAACGATTGGATTGGTGGAACAAGCTGAGGGATAGACCTAAAGAAGATAATAAATAAAAAGGAAAATCTTTTTTCCTGAGTCTTGCAGATTTGAGATTTCAGAAGTTCAACCGTTGCGAAGGTCATCCGCCAGTGGGCGGACAGGCCGATCGTTCGTAAGGCTTTTTACACACCTCCCGGCTAAAGCCGGACTCCTCTTGATAGAGGAGAATTGCATTGGATATTGATCTAACGATTGATAAAAAACAAAAAATAATTCCCCTCTTGAGAGGGGTGCCCCGATTTATCGGGACGGGGTGTGTTATTTCGAAAAATAGATTCCGCTTTCGCGCTTTTACACTTTTTCGCTTTATCGTAACTTCACCATCTTCCTCACCACCGCATGTCCGTTGTACTCTAACTTATATAAATAGGCGCCTGGTGCAACCTGCCTGCCTTGCTCATCTGCACCGTCCCAGACGATCTTTGTCTTTACCCAAAAGTCGTGTGTTGTACCGTCGAACCTACGAATAAGCTGTCCTCGGGTGTTGTATATGGATAGTGTATAATCTTCTACTCTTTCGTAATCTGCAGTGATGAAGAGTATTTCTGTCTCATTTGTAAAAGGATTCGGTGTGTTTTGAAAAAGATACAGTTTGTTAACAAAACTAGTATCCGGCTCATCCACACTGACTGTATCCTGGCACTCATACGCACCAATGTCTATCCTCCCGTTAAATATTCTCGGTTTCCCCGCCAAGTCCTTTGCTGGCAGATGCAGCCCTGTTGTGTCCGGTGTGCCTGCATCGATGCAGGGAGAATATTTCGTTAACTCATAACTAAATGGATCACCACCAACAAAAAGCGGGTCTTCGTCTATGTTGCCGTCTCCCCAATACACTGTTCCGTTGTTATTGGTGTTTATTGCGTCTATTCCACCATCGATATTACAGTATTCTAATGACACAGAATTAGGATCATGTTGAGGATGGAACCATATCTCTGTTTCGGGATCGTTGCGGAGTATTGTATTAATAAGGCTTACATGGCTATCATCAACTAAGCGTATCGTGCCTTCTGAACAGTCCTTGTTATCAACGATGGTGCAGTTTATGAAAAATAATTGATCAAAAGTCCAATTAATATTAAAACCGCTATTAATATCACCATAGTTATTTGTAATCAGACATCCTATAAATAAGGGGGTGTTATCAAGAGAGCCGGCACCAAAATGACCAGTTGCTGGATTGGTTCTGTTATTTTCTATTATACAATTAATAAATACCGGATTACTGTTGCCTCCACAATATATTGCTCTTTCGTTTACTTGCTGATAAGAAGAACTTATTACTACATTTTCGCAGACAGGATTGCAGTATTGTGTGCAATGTAAGTGGGTTGTTATTAAATCAGATGAAATATTATTATCAAATAAATTTATATTTCTTAAAATTGGATTTGAGTAATGGCGAATACTGACACCACCAATTGTTGTTTCATATCCGTGTTGAAGTGACATATCTTCAAGTGTAAAGTTACTAATATTGTGTATCATGAATAAATTACATGTCTGCTCCGCATCAAGAATTGTAACCTCTTTTCCTGCGCCAGTTATAGAAATATACTCTTTCCCGGACAATGCAAAAAACTCACCGGTTAACGAGGGGGAATACGTTCCTTCATCAACATAAATCGTGTTTGGATGGGTGCTGTCAGATTTCACCATAATGAGTGCATGGTAGATATTTAAAAATGCGACATTGTAACTTAATCCACTATTGGCATTATTGCCATCAGGGGAAACATATATATCATTATTAATTTGCTCTATTTTATGGTTAAGCATATCAAAAGTGATACTGCCCTCAAACGCATACGCATAAAATATATCCGGCTCTTGTACCGTAAACGTATCGACATATACTACCGTTGTACCACCGTGATTATAGATATCGCTCCCCAACGGAGAATAATTCATATATATGTCACACCGATCTTGCGAGGAGAAATTTACAATGACATTATCGTCACCTTTATCGAAACCGCCACCTGCAATATATGCAAAATTATGTATGATTTTTGTACCGATAATGTTTAACTCAAGACAATCAAAAACCATTATCCCACCCCCATTGTCTGCTTCATTATCATGTATTTTACAATTCAGTATATTAAATATATCAATAATATCATCACCATAACCAATATATATTCCACCGCCATAAGTATAATTCCCTGTATCATAACCACTACCATGTTGTATAGTAAAACCATAGATAGTTGCTTCATCACCTCCATCTTTTATAACAACACAACTTCCGTTATTATTTCCATCGATAATTGTATTGTTTATATAGGATTCATTACCGGTTGTGTAATACTTGCTGGCAACGGTAATGCTCTTTCCACTATAATCTATATTCTCAACGTATGTTCCGGGATAGACAAGAATAATATCTCCATCTACGGCATTGTTTATTCCTTCCTGTATAGTTGTATAGTCTCCTGTGCCATTTATATCGACAATGATGGTTTGGGGATTGGGATTTTGAATGTAAGGTCTTGGTTTTGATTTTTTCCTATTAAATCTATTTCTAAATAATTTTATTTCGTATTCTTTGTCGTTATAAATTTTGTCACAATCGAACTGATATTGACAATTACAGAAATAAATTATCGGTTCGAAGAATTCTTTTGTTCCTGCTGTGAATTTCTGAGAAACACTGAAAAGACTCCAGTCTTCGATAAATTCTGCAAAGACATATTCAGGATCACCGCCATCAGGTCCCAAATGGGTAAAGATTTCGGTGTAAGTGATAAAGTCACAGTCAGCTTTTAAGAAAAGAGGTATAATAAGTAACAGGAGCATGGTAATAAATATTTTTTTCATTGCTTCTCTCCGTATAAATAGCTCATACTCTATTGGTTTTCCTGATTTCTCTTGTTAAATAAACATTCTACTATAATGTTCATTATATAATAAATCATCCTAAGCCGGATGAACGGGATTCCTCCGGTCACAAAATCCAAATCGTAAACATTTGCCTTCATATTTTTCCTTAAAATGGATTAATGAAAAGGATGAAATGGGTGTCAATTTTTTCTTCACGCGTGAAATTTTTAAACCTTTTTCATCCCCAATTATCATAACAGGCAAATATGTGAAAAGAAAAATCATGGAGGTACAGATGAAAAAATATCTCGTACTCGCAATAATCTTAGGATTGTTCGCAACGCCATTACTGGCACAAAATTCGAACATGCCAAATCCCCGGGGAAGCATGAACATGATGCAGCAAAAACAAAATCATCAGGAACATTTTATGATGAAACAGGGACCCGAGGGAAAAGGTCAGCACATGGGATTTCCCTTCTGGATGGCTGAAGAACTCGAACTCACAGATGCCCAGATCGATAAGATCGATGACTATCAGGATGATTCCCGTAAACTGTCAATCAGCTTGAATGCCGACATTGATAAATTGCAAATTGACGAAGAAAATGCAATGCAAGATGAAAATTATAAACAAGCTCGCAATATCATTGACCAGATATTTCTGAAGAAGGCAACTCTTGCAAAAGAACGTATTACTTTAAAAGAGAAGATAGCCTCAGTTCTTACTGAAGATCAGATCGCAAAAATAAAATCATTACATAAAACAAAATTTCAAAACCCTCCCGCAAAGCATTCGGAGTGGCATAAGTAGTAGTCACTCTCCCTCTCACTTATAAGAGACATCGCTCTGGTGTCCCTTTTTCTATTACTTCAACAAACACATTTATTGACAGATAGAAAGCCCATTTGCAACAATCATCTTTGTTATGAAATCGAAATCAGAACTCGTTGCAGAAGTTAAAAAAAATATCCTGCCGCAGCACATAGCAATTATTATGGATGGCAACGGCAGATGGGCAAAATCAAAAAATCTGCCGCGCATTAAAGGGCACTATGAGGGCACTCGCGCAGTAAAACGCATTGTGAAAGTTTCCGGAGAGATCGGACTGAATTATCTTACTATCTACGCATTCTCAACAGAAAATTGGAAACGTCCGAATAACGAACCAAAAGCAGTTCTCACTCTTATTGAAAACACACTTATGAAAGAGATCCGAGAACTGTATGAGAGCAATGTGGTTATTAAATTTATCGGGGCGCGAGATGGTATTTCAGATTCGCTTGCCCAAAAGATGAATGATGCGTATGAGATGACCAAAGATAATACGGGACTTCATCTTCTTGTGGCAGTTAATTATGGTGGCAGATTGGAAATTATTGAAGGCATAAACACGCTCCTCAGGGAAAAGCAAGATTCAATTACGTTGGAAGATTTCCCCAAATATTTATATACAAAAGATATTCCCGACCCCGATCTGCTAATCCGTACCAGCGGAGAAATGAGGATCAGCAATTACCTCATCTGGCAGATCGCATATTCCGAAATGTACTTTACAAAAACACTCTGGCCAGATTTTTCGCAGGAAGAATTCCTTCAGGCAATTATTGATTTTCAGAGACGCGCTCGCCGATTTGGAGGAGTGTAGGTCAATGAAAAAAGTAATTGTCCGCATTTTAAGCTCGATGATCTACGGACCTGTTATGCTTGTCTGTGCATGGTTTGGCGGCTACCCTCTTCAAATTCTGCTCTCTCTTGTCATCATACTTGGAATTCGTGAGTTCTCTCTTCTTGCACGTGATCATAAAGAAGTGAAACTCCTTCTTCCTGTCCTGATAATTTGCGGACTGCTGCTCACATGGTCGATATTTTTCTTCCAGTTTAAATACCTTGTGGCTTTGTTTGTATTGTTCCTCTTTTTATTTCTTGCGTGGGATGTGTTTGCAAACAAAGAGCAACAAGCAGTCGAGAAAATCTCCTTCAGCATGTTTTCGCTGATATACATTCCCCTGCTGATATCTTTTCTCTATCTTGTGCGGACGCTCGAGTATGGAAAATTTCTCCTTATCATACTTTACGGCTGCATCTGGTTGACCGACTCTGCGGCGTATTTTCTCGGAGTGAGATTTGGAAAGCATAAAAATATTTTCCGCTCCAGTAAGAACAAATCCATCGAAGGATTCGTTGCGGGTTTTATCACAGCTTTTGTAGGTGCGTATCTGCTTAATCAGCTTGTGTATCTTATATTCGGATATTTCGTGCTGTACTCATGGAAAGATATTGTGGCGTATGGCATCATTGTTGGATTTCTCGGGCAGTTGGGAGACCTTGTTGAGTCCAATCTCAAGCGTGATTTCGGCGTAAAGGATTCATCCAATCTCATTCCGGGGCACGGCGGCATACTCGACCGATTTGATAGTTTGCTGATAAGTGCGCCATTCTTGTATTTCTATTTTACTTTGATAGGATAAATCATGAAAAAAATCGCATTACTCGGCGCAACCGGCTCGATCGGACAGTCCACCATCGAAGTCGTGAAGAGACATTCTGATAAATTCAAGATCGTGCTTGCATCTGCGCACAGCAGGATAGACGAGCTCCTGAATTATGAAAATCAGATTCCGATAGACCATTTTGTGATTACCGGAGAGAACGGCATTACCAGATCCGAAAATACCGATAACATTCATCATGGCGAGGATACGCTTCTTTCACTTTTGGAAGAAATTGATTATGACATTATGCTGAATGCGATTGTCGGCTCTGCGGGTTTGAAATACACTGTTGCGGGATTGAAAACCGGTCATACTATCGCACTTGCAAATAAAGAATCTCTCGTCATGGCAGGGGATATCATCACTGAACTTGCAAGGGAAAATAACTGCAGGATCATTCCAGTGGACAGCGAGCACAGTGCGGTCATGCAGTGTCTTGAAGGTGCGCAGGACAAATCACATGTGCGGAGGATAATACTCACTGCATCAGGCGGTCCGTTTTCAAGCCTGAAAATAGAAGCATTCAAAAACATTACGCTTAAGGACGCACTTCAGCATCCGACCTGGGCTATGGGAGATAAGATCACAATCGATTCTGCCACCATGGCAAACAAAGGGCTGGAAGTTATCGAGGCACATCATCTGTTTGATGTAGCATATGACGAAATCGACGTGCTCATTCATCCGCAGTCTGTTATCCATTCAATGGTGGAGTATATAGATGGCTCTATCATTTCACAGATGAGTTTCCCGGACATGAAGCTCCCGATCCAATATGCGCTGAGTTACCCGGACAGATTTGATGCGACTGCCCAAAACACAGATTTGGCGAATATCCATCAACTCACGTTCTACAAACCGAATTTTGAGAAATTCCCTCTGCTTGGAATGGCTTTTGAAGTCGGCAAGAAAGGGGGCATCATGCCTACCATTTTCAATGCTGCCAATGAAGCTGCGGTCACCCTCTTTCTTCAGGAAAAAATTCATTTTACAGACATTCCAAAAATCGTAGAGAAAGAACTTGCAGCTATGAATATTCACAATCCTGATCTTGAAACAATTATTGAGAAAGACAAAGAAATAAAAGAAAAAATTTATACACATTACTAAAAGGATCATGAAGGGCGCATTATGAGGAAGATATTCGATCATCCTTTTATTCCTATTACTGCATGTTTTATTGGAGGATTACTTTTGGGCTCATATCTCCAATTTCCAATAATTCCTGTTGCAATTACACTCCTTTTAGTTACGGTATTTCTCCTCATTTTTAAGAAGCGACCACTTTTTTTCATCGTGGTTTTGCTGCTTCTTTTTGGGATATTCAGATTTCAGATAGGTAGGATTCTGCCGGAACATCATATTGCACATTTTATTGATCATCTTGGGATTGAAAAAGTTCACATTGAAGGAGACATTATTGAAGAACCTGAAGAATCTCCAGGTAAGATCTCATGTTTAATTAAGCTTACTCAGCTCGAAGGTGTTCCTGTGCTTGGTAATATTCTCCTCACAATCAAAGATACAGATAACGACACAGCTCCTTCTTATGGTGATCATATTAGTTATCATGGAACCGCATTTCGCCCTCTCAAGAATAACAATCCCTACAGTTTCAATTACCAGGAATACCTTGAGAACAATAATATTCACGGGCTTTCTTACCTCTATAGAGCGGATTACACTATCACCAAAAAATCAAAAGATCTCTATTATTATCTCATAGTTGTGCCCAGAAATTGGATAAGAAACCGGATCAACAAATTTTATTCATCAGGATATTCCGGCTTCCTGAAAGCGATTCTGCTTGGTGAAAAGAATTCTCTATCCCCACAATTAAAACAGGATTTTGCTTCATCGGGCTTGTCACACATACTTGCCGTCAGCGGTTTGCATACCGGTGTGATCGCACTCATCTTTTTAACGATCTTCCAGATAGTGTTCAGAAATCGCACCGCAGCTCGAATTCTTACGATAGTTTTACTCATTTATTATATGCTGCTGGCTCATGCAGTTCCTTCTGTTCAGCGCGCCGTGATCATGATAAGTTTGGTGCTTTTGGCAAAGATATTGCAAAGAAGGATCAGCACAATAAATATTCTCTTCGCTGCGGCTTTTATCATTCTTGTGATAAATCCCATGCAGTTATTCAGCATCGGATTTCAGTTATCCTTTATATCGGTGTTTGCCATTCTTGTTATCTTTCAGTATCTGTCCAAAAAATTAAATCCGCTTCGGAAAAATCACTCAAAATTATTTTGGCTGCTTAATCTTATGCTTTTAAGTTTGATGGTTCAGATCGTTCTTGCACCACTCACAATTCATTATTTCCACACACTTGCGCTGGGTGGAATAATTGCAAACGTAATAGCAATACCCCTTATCTCTCTTATGCTTCCGCTTTCCATTCTTTCAATCTTGTTTCCAATTTCTGCAATATGTGCTGTGTATGCTGCTGCGAATAAGTTATTGCTTTTTCTCGTTTTCGCAATTTCCCGTTTTGTTGCATCACACAGAATCCTCTTATTTGATTTCCTTTATCTGAATGATCTTCAAATCCTTTCACTATATACAGTAATGCTTATGCTTATACTCCTGTGGAAACATTCGGACAATTCTCAGATAAAACTGTATAAATTTCTTTCATTTTCCGTTTTGACTATAACAATTCTCGTGGTACCCGGATTATTAAGAGAACGAAATTTCGAGATCACTGTTCTCGATGTCGGACAGGGTGATGCGATCGTTATACGCACACCTGCTCATAAAACCATTCTCATCGATACTGGGGACAAAACGATGAATAAGGATTACGGAGAACTCGTTGTTGTTCCATACTTTAAAGCCCGGGGAATCAAGGATATTGACCTGCTCATCCTCACTCATCCTCATGCGGATCATATTGGAGGAGCTCAAGCAGTTATGGAAAATATCCGGGTTGATAAAGTGTTGATTCCGCGTTGTGAATATGAGTCCACTTTGTATGATAATGTGCTGGCTTCCTTCGAAGAAAATAAGATAGAAGTAATATATGCAGACACCTCTCTTGTGTTTCAGGAATTCCAGCCCGTAAAACTAAAAATATTACATCCTGCCTACGAATATAGAAATGAAAATAATGTAAATAACTACTCGATTGTAGTAAAAGCTGAGTATGAGAATTTTGCCGTACTTTTTACCGGAGATGCAGAGAAAGAAGTTGAAGAAATCCTTATTGAAAATTGGGGGAATAAATTGGATTCGGATCTTTTAAAAGTAGGACATCATGGCAGTAATAGTTCTTCGACTTTTGAATTTTTGGAGCATGTTTCTCCGGAATATGCGGTAATTTCAGTTGGAACAAAAAACAGGTACGATCATCCTGACAAAGAGGTCATTGTGAGAATAGAGAATTCTACTGATAAACTATTTCGCACAGATTTGGATGGGGCAGTGATTTTTACCTATGGAGGTAATTCTTTGAATATAAAGACTATAGTATCTGAGAAGGAAATTATTGATTGTGATATATAAAAAAAAACGAGCCGCCGGGGAAGCGGCTCGACTCTACTAAGAGTAAAGGAGGGA
>CAYUTH010000003.1:0-18167 GCA_964447485.1 uncultured Candidatus Cloacimonadota bacterium
CGACGCGGTGAAAAATGGAGAAAAAGAATTCGAGGCGCTTGCCATCTATGCGGACGGTGAAAATTTTCCCTTCCCATGCGGAATCTGCAGGCAGGTTATTTCGGAATTTACACGCGATATTAAGATTATCATAGCCAGAAATGAAGAAGAGTATGTGGTGAAAAATATTTCGGAACTACTGCCTGATACTTTTGAATTTTCTGCGTAAGTTCTCTAAAAGAATATTACATGATTTACAAATTGGGAATTAAATTCCAAATTTGTAAAACACCTCGCCATTGCTAGCCCGATTTAATTCATTCGTATAATTATCAACTTTCTTATTTTCTCCAGATCACATTTATATGATTACCGAAATCAATAAGTTTTACATTCTCACAATTCTTATATTGAAGCTCGCACATATATTCATATTTCTCATCATCAGAAAGCAAATCATTATGAATTGGAAACACCGGCGTTGCAAATGCTTTTATACAAATAAGCCCGTTTCTTTTACCGATGTCATCTAACTCCTGAAATGTAAAACTCCTGCAATCAGTTGAAACTCCGTGTTGATGTATAATGTGAGTATCGTAATAATTCTTTATGTCTTCGAAGGTGAAACCTGCATCAAGACCCTTGCCGATCATAATAGCAAAATTTCCCCAAAAGGCATTAACAGAAATATGAAGCAATCCTTTATCTGCAGTCACTCTTGAAAGTTCTGAAAGCGCTTTTTCCACATCTGAGCAGAAACTCAGGGCATCTCCTAAACACATAACATAATCAAAAGATTTTTCTTCAAAAGGCATATTCATGATATCGCCTTCCTGACACCTCATCCTTGATTCCAGTCCAAGTTTTGAAAGCTTCTTATTTGCAATAGTCAGCATATTTTTGGATATATCAAAATTTATAAATAAGAGCTTCGGTCGGAGTTTGGCGGCTCGTATGCAAAATTCACCGGTTCCTCCTCCCGCATCCAAAACTCTGCCCTCTTTCGGAAGATACATATCGAGATAACGCTCAACCATTTCATACCATAATTTTCTGTACGTATCCCTGGTGCTTCTGTCGTACATTTCCCCATTCTGGTATTTCACATCAATCCTCCTTGATTTTAATGACTGATCAAATTACTTCATCAAATTTTCGTCAAGCCAATTTAAAATTCTCTCCCCCGAGATCATGACTGCTCCCATCTGGCAATGTTCCTCTGCACCTTCCAGTTTGGTAAAGAGCATATATTCTTTTGGGCATACAAGTGCATTGTACAATTCCTTTGCCTGTCCCGGCAGATCATGATCTTGCTCAGAATCAACGACCAGCATCGTGCACTGTACCTTATCGGCAACGGCTCTCATATTGTAGGGTTTGAGCATACGGAGCATATCACTTGGGGTTTTAGCTCCAAAAGTATACATCCCGTTCGTGAAAAAGAACTCAATTTCCACACTATTCTTTACGATCTCTGCGATCTCCTTATCAAATTCTATTGATGCTTCAGTATCATCGAGAGCCTTTTCTGTATCCGGTGGAAACTTTTTTATCATATTGTCATAAAAATCATAGATGCCTCCATTAGCCACACACACTTTCAGGTGATGTTCAAATGCAGCAGCACGAGGTGCAAAGTACCCCCCAAAACTGATACCCATAAGCCCTATCCTGTTCGGATCTACTACAGATTGCTCGAGTGCGAAATCAACTACAGGAGTTACAACGCTCTCCCAGTCAGGGCGAAACGGTATGTGCTGCTCATACACAACAGCCCCCTGCCCGGGTCCTTCAAAAAGAAGACAATTATATCCTCTTTCCACTGCAAGCTTACCGATCTCAAAGTACAATTCCTCGGCAGTTCCGTCAAATCCACTGTGTACGATCAGGAGTGGCCTTTTGGTTGACGAATCATCAACTAAGAGGAGATATGCGGGTAATGTGGTTTCTTCAAACGGAATCTTCACGAAAGTTATGGGATGTTGAGAAAATTGAGCGCTCTTTTGAAAGCATTCTCTGCTCTTTCTCAGAGATGTAACTATCCGTGCATCCAGAGGAATTTTATTGAGGAAGAAAGGGGCGGTTCTATAGTAATTCGATGCGCGGAAATAAGCTTCTTCCGCACTGGTCTCATGTCCTGCTTCTAGAAATGCAGACGCAGCTTTCTCCAGGCGTTCCGCAGTTCCGTACCACTCAGCATACCAACTCTCGTTATTCTTATCCTCTATTTTATATGCAGTGCTGAGGCACTCGCCGATATCAGCTCCGCCCGTGCAGCTATAACCCATGGTCCGGAGTAATTGAAAGGAATATTGATAATCATCGAAAACGACTTCCATCGAGTAGAGAAAAACTCCTGAAAACAGAATAATTACAGGAAGAAGAAAAGCACACATCCCAAACAGTTTTGTATATTTACATTTCATGGCAACTCATCCTTTAAAGTTTTTTTTCTCATAATCATGCCGCCTATGGGAAGGAAAAAATGATCTCAACAGGTGTCAACTATTTCAAAAAATGGAGTCTAAAAATTCTATTACTATTTCTGTATACTCGATTGGTTTTTCCCACATAGGAGAGTGTCCGCTTTCCGAAATCTCTCTTATCTCACTTTTTGGAAAAATATCTCTCATTGCAATTGCCTGGTCACGTGTGCCGAAAGGATCGTATTCCGCAATGATAATAAGCACAAGAGCTTTAAAATCCGCAAACTTTTCAGGAGGAATTTCAGGAGTAGTATAGTTCGTAATAAGCGTTTCTCTGAGCGCTGAGTTGCTCGCCTGCAATCCCACAGAAATAAAATATTCTATGTCTTCTGCAGATATATTTTCCGCATCGAAATAGTGAGGAATTGTAGCTGAAAAGACTTTTCGGTTTTCCTCGGGTGTTCCATAACCTTTTATACGTTCTTCAACTGCTGGAGAAATTCCTTTGGGTGGGAGTGTCGAAGCAATGGTATTGGACAGCACAAGCGCCATAACACGATCGGGATATCTTACTGCAAAATGCTGAACGGTCAGCCCTCCCAGTGAATGTCCAATCAGAATAGCTTGAGAAATTCTCAAAGCATCAAGAAATTGTGCGATATCTTCTGCAAGCTCAGAGCATGAATATCCATTTTCAGGCTTATCTGAATTTCCAAATCCGGGAAGATCAGGTGCATAACATGTGTATTTTGATGAAAACAAGGTGAGTACTTTATCCCAGACTGCTGAGGACATGCCGTAGCCATGAATGAATATTATTGGAATTCTTCCGGTGCCTGATGCTTTGTAATGTATAAGAATACCATTTGATAGACGTATATCATAATGATGAAGTAATATTCGGGAATTCATTTCAAATAGCATCTCTTACATCGAATTACTCGAAATCCGGTGCAGTTGAAAAACACACTTTCACCTCTTCAGGTATGGTGCGTGGGCGTCCATTTTCCGCATTTAAAAATACCCAGTCAGTTTGTCCACGTGCAAGTACCTTTCCGTCAGATATCCGCACAAATTTATACCTGCGCATGGATCTCACGCGTTGAAAATCCACGACCCATGTAAATGCTGCTATCCGGTCTCCAGCAAATGCAGGACTCAAGTAGTTTATAGTATGGGATCGAACAACCCACGTCGCTCCTGCAGATTCCATTGCAGCGGTTCCTCCACACAACTCCGAATGCCGGACTGCGACATCCTGCATCCACTGCACGTACACAACGTTATTCATATGACCATTCTGATCAATCGCATCATTAGGTACGATGAGTTCACAATGAAAGATCTTTCCTTCTTCTATAAATTCATTAAGCATTCGATTCCTTATTCATATTTACCCCAGCAGCTTGGTGCCGATCATACCGACAAGAAATCCGAGCATTGCACCGAGTGCAGGTTCCCAGCGTTTTTCCGATTTTGAGAGGGGGGCGATATCCTGGAAGATCAAATACAAGATACCTCCTGCTGCGAAAAGCATGATCCCCTGTGTCAGTTTCTCATGATTGATCAGCAAGAATCTTCCTGCAAGAGCGGCAAAGACCCCGAGAAAACTGAGCAAGAAAAATATCAACAAAACCTTTTGGGGTGATTGATTACTCTTTCTGAGATCAAAATATGCATTAAAGGATTCTGGTAAATTCTGTAAGCCGATGAAGAAAGCCAGCAACATACCCAATCTATGATTATGAATGAAGGTAGCCCCTAATGCAATTGCTTCCGGCACAAAATCCATAAGCATTGCCATTGTCTGCGCCAGGACTCCCTTTCTCTTTGTGATACTTCGATCAAGCAGAAAAAAAGTAAAAGCTCCTGCCGCGAATATAACAGCGAGCGGAAGAACAGAGAAAGTTTCGATGGCTTTTGGTGTGAGAACAAAGGCGACCGCAGCAGCAAGTATACCTCCCCCAAAGGCGATTGTCCAATGGAGCGCGTAGGTCTTGATCTCTTTGGAGATCAGCTTTTCAAAGGTTCTCGCAAGCAGTCCCCCAAGTAATATAGTAATTCCTGCGAAAAGTGAATAAATAATTATTTCGTTTATCTGTCGCATTTTTTTCGATCGCTTCCTTACAACATTAACCTCGTTACTAAACCCCCGTTTAGTAACGCTTTAATCATACATCTAAGGTTAAGTTCCCAAAGAGGGCTTTGGGAACAAGAATATATCTTTATCGATCCTACTTCCGATATTGAACAGGTCGTATCTCTTTGCTTGGTCCTTTATATCGTGGATATTTTTTTGTATTTATGCTTTTCTTGAAGATCAGCACTGCATTCTTTGGACAATGATTATAGCACTTCACACACATGATGCAGTTATCACCAAAAATTATCTTACCTTCTTCTGTTTTCGTGATATTGCCTGTGGGGCACAACCGCGTGCACAATCCGCATTTAATGCAGAGCTCTTCACTCACAGAATAGTGATTCTTCCACCAGGCTTCAGTCCATACAATACTTCTTTGAGAAACTCCCTCAAGAAGGTTAAATGGACCTTTGCCATCAACTTTTCGGGTTTCATTCAGGATAGACTCGCAAAAACCATGAAGTTTTATAAGCGCTTTATCGAGGATCTTCTGGAGCTTTTCACCTTCGGGAACTCTTTTCCACACATTCCACGGCATCCAGGGCATATTGAAATCGGTAGGCATGATCACATGACCACCAAAGATCACATCGTAACCCTTCTTTTTCAGGATTCTTTTCCAGCGCACACCTGTGTCTCCAGAAAAAGCACAGCAATTACCCACGAGGAATATCTTCTGTCCGTTGCCTTCCGGCATTTTCTTTCGATATTCCATCATAGGATCTGGCGGATCGGAACCCCAGACCGGGTAAAAAATCCCCTTAAGATCACATTCATCCTTATCAAAGGCTTCACTATCTTTAAGAATTTCGTATAATTGAACCTCATGCCCTTTTTCTTCGAAGTATTCTTTGGCTTTCATCGCTAACCAGAGTGTATTTCCTGTAGAGGTATAATAGAGGAAATGAATCTTCATACAGTGTTCCTTTTCATGTCTTTAATTCACGGTGTGAGAGAAGCCGGTATTGAGCATTTTATTTGTTGCGGAATGCCCATTGACCACAGATATTTTTCGTTAAATCGAAGAACATCTACAATGAAATCAGAACAGGATGTATTTACTGTCAATTAATTTGGAAAATTCCATAAATTATGAGGAGTTTTATTTTGATTTCAAACAGAAGTTATTCATTGCCATCCGGCAGACTACTTTTCTCCTCCCTGGCACTGGTGATTGACTTGTTCATTTTACTGTAGCGCAAGAAGCCGATAACGGCAGTAAGAATTCCTAAAGGTACACAACAGAGTCCGATCGTCCAAAACCATGTATGATATGGAGCGAAATGCAGGATTGACACACCAGCTATTATTAAGGTAATTGCAGAACGAAAATAAGCCAGCAAGGTTCTCTCATTAGCGAGTAGAGTCCTGTCAAGGGCAAGCCTGTCCCGTAAGATCAGTTCTTTTTTGAGTTGATGTGAAGGGTCAGTTTTTACCATTTTTGTTTCCTTTCTTACATTAAAAACAAAAACTCTCACAGCTTTGATATAATATAATTATAATTACTATACTCAATCATTATTTTTGATCCAAAAATGTATGTCGGTATTTGGAAGATTTTTTCTTAGTTCTTCCACTTCTGATTTCTTTAAAGGATTACCACTTAACTTCAACCGTTGCAAATTTTGTAAGTTTTTAATCTCTTCTGGTAAAGCATTCAAATTGTTATAAGCCAAATTCAAAGTCTCTAAATTGGTAAGTTGTCCAATCGTTGATGGAAGATTTTTTAGTTTATTATTTTCAACATTTAGGATTACGAGATTCTCCAATTGTCCAATCTCCGTGGGTATGCTATTCAATTTATTATTACTTACAGACAAACTTGTTAGTCTTGTAAGATTACCTATTTCTCCTGGTAAAGAATCGAGTAAATTGCTGTGTAAATCCAAATGTTTTAAGTTTTCGAGATTGCCTATTTCTTGTGGAAGTCTATTAATATTGTTCATCGACAAATCCATACTCTGAAGCAATTTTAATTTTCCAATTTCCTGTGGTAATTCATAAAGCTTGTTGTTTATTATAAGAATTTGATATAAATTTGAAAGTTTCCCGATTTCTTTAGGTAAATACATAATTTTGTTCTGATTTAATACTAAGTAACGAAGATTGGATAAATTTCCGATTTCAGGTGGTAATGTTTCTATCTGATTATTAAGCAAAGAAAGACTCTCAAGACTTCTTAACTCACCAATCTCAGATGGTAATTTTGTTAGGTTATTATTTTGTAGACTCAATTTCTTTAAATTTATTAATAGTCCTATCTGTGGGGATATCTCATTAAGGTTCTTTGAATCTAATTTTAATTCGTAAAGCACCTTTTCTGGTTCTTTTAATGCTTCTTCCAACGATGTGAAATATGGTGCATATTTTTCCTTATTTTTTCTATTCTCTATAAATTTTTCCAATTCTTCGGTTTTATTATTACAATTAAAAACCATGACCGACTGAGAATAATCACCTGCATAGCCAGTGTATTGGTTCATTTCTTTTGACCATCTAAATGTAATGACTGAGTCAGGTTTTACTTTTGGAAATATTTGAAGCTCGATAATATTATCATTATTCAGATCGACTGCTTTCCAATCCCAACTTTCCTCGTACGCCACACAAAAGATTGGCATAAAAGGTTTTTTGATTGGCAAGATGCTAAGAACCATAACTAAACCATGGGATTTACAAAAAAAAGCATTCGCTATTGATTCAACATTTTCAATTATCCCGTCATCATTGATATCAGAGAAAATTCCTTTTATGTAGTTTGCATTTTTGTAATATTGGATAAAATTGCCATCTGAATCAAACAAAATTACATGACCTAATGGTTTACCATAACCTCCACCAAAGCTAACTTCTGTACTTCCAGCTTTAAATACAGCATAAATTGGATCACCCTCTGTTTGTGGGCAAACAACTACATGATTTACGCTACATTCCCCCATATCATAATCCTCATCCATACCACGATACTCTGTATAATATTTATTCAATACTAATAGTTCTTTCAAGGCTTCATCTCGCGTATTTATATTTAATAATTTTTCGATCACGTCAGGTCTTTCTAAATTATGTTCATTATCTACTGAATTCTGAGCATAACACGGAAAATTAATTATAATTAACATAAATATTAGGCAACAGATTATTTTATATCTCATATTTCATCCTCGTTGTAATTCATTGTCCTTATACGTTACTTGATTTGTTTAAAAAAATATAGTTATACATTAGCACTCCAGTAGGCTTGAAAACATCCTAATCTAAATACTCCACAAATCACATACATATATTATTCAGGAAAAAATACAACAATATGAAAGAAAATCATATTATTTCCCTGTCAATAATTTCACAAAAACATTGCAAGGAGTTTGCAGGGCTATGTTATTGTCTATTCAAGGTCATTGGCAAAACTTTCAAGCCAGGCATCGATTCCATCTTCGGGGATAGAAAGCTGCCTGGTTGTCATCTTGTAGTTTGGATAGCCACCTACGTCTTCCTGTGAGTCGATGATACGACCTTTCCGCTCCTGAAATTCCCGGATGATCCTCTTATCCGTTTCATCACGATCTTTCGGGCGTGCGCCTGCGTGATGCACGATGTAGTCGACAACGTCTTTTGCTGCAAGAGAATTCAGTCCTTCGGGCCAGACGGGCTTCTCTTTCAGTATGGTAATGTTCCCAGACACGATCGCTACAGGTTTGCCATCGGTGTCAAACGCCTGATTGTCTTCGAGGTATGCATCTCCGCGACTTGCAACAAGCGCGAGACCTTCTTTAGTATTTGTCCCGTGTATCAAGATGTTCCCCACAATACTCACCTGGCAGATCTCGGGTTTGAAGGTCGATTCTTTCGATTCGGCATCAGAATAGTGGAGCTGGATTGCAGCCAGTCCGGGATTATAAATCACATTGTTGACGATGACACCTGTGGTGTTTGCTTTAAAGCAGGGATTGCGGCTCATATTGTGGGCGTAGAGATTTCCAATAACAGCAATATCCTTGCAGAAGTTATGAATCAGTGATCCCTTTGAGTGTTCTCCCTTTATGTGTGTTGCATTGCTGAGACATTCGGCAATGATGCAGTTACTGAAAGTAACATTGTGCGATGTGGCATCGGGTCCCTTGTTTTGTGGACCGGATGCACTCAAGTTCTCATCGGTTGCCCAGGTGATTGAACAATGGTCAATAGTGATGTTGTAAGCATCACCCCCGCTTGTGGAAATTCCATCGGGTTCCCACCCGCTTTGTTTGGGTTCGCCTGCATCGCCCGGTCGAACGCGAATGTGCTGGACAAGAACATCATGTGTTTGGATGGAGAAATGACCACGGATAAGTGTGATTCCCGGAGAGGGCGCAGTCTGTCCGGCTATGGTCACGAACGGCTCTCTGATGACCAAGGGTTTCTTTTCGAGATCGATCACACCCCCGACCTCGAAAACCACGATCCGAGGTCCTTTGGTTTCGAGTGCCGCTCGGAGGGATCCTGTACCCTCCGCGTCAAGATTGGTTACGCGGATCACTTCGCCTCCACTTCCCCCAAGAGGATTAGCAAAACCTACTGCCTTAAAACTGAAAGATTCGCTCTCTTCAGCCCTCACTGATGAAACAACGAGGAGAAGCGAGCATACGAAGACTGATAAAAGCTTCTTCATTTTTGCTTTCCTTTTGAGCCAAGTATGAATTAACACAATAAGAGACTGATTAATATCTTTATATTAATTTTTAATTACACACTTCAGAATTTAATATTTTTCTATTTTTTTACAACCTAATGATAAACAAATAATGGATAAATATTGTCAATAAACTCAAATCCTACCCACTAAACTAACAGTGATAGCAAACCCAGAAAAACTCGAAATGTAAACTTATCCTAATAATTTAGGAATACTGAGTAGTCCGGGACCACTCCCTGACTTATGTGGGTGTCACGGAATGGTCCATGACACCTCTGATAACAAATGAATTTGTGGGCTTGTATCTGTGCTGCTTTTAAATGAAGAAGAAAATAGGAGAGAAAAGAAGCCCATAATTTTAATTATGGGCAAAAATAATGAATCGAGAAAAGAACCATTTCAATGGTTTTACCCCGAAATCCATACATCATCCTCACCTACTCCGCATAATTTGGGAATTGATTTTCCGATTTGTAAAAAGGTGTGGTAAATTTGTTAGATAATTTAAATGTTCACTAATGTGTTGAGCGTTTGATATTACATGATTTATAATTCTTACTTATGTGAATGCTGAAGGAAAAGAAATGATAGTTGATGATGGTTAAGGTACCTATTAACAAGTGAACGAAGCCCGTCCTTGTTGAACATAATGTTATTTTTTAATTTTTCCATTTACGAAATTGATAAATCCTGAACACACTACCATCATAAACTTTGCGTCATTAAAATCATTTTTATCTGCTTCCATTAGTGCGTGACGTATACCCCCCTCGTCTGAGGTATATCCATACAAACTACTAAATGCTTTTTTTAAAGCTGGATGAAGACCAAGTTCAGACTCTAATTTTATTAAAAGTTTTCCTAATGTGCCACCTTTCTCGCCCAAAACATTAGCAACAAGACTTTCTACGCTAGATATTGCTTCTTTGATTGAGTTTCTATAATCCGGTGAGTTCCTATCTGAGAGGAGTTCTAATGAACGTCTAAGATGTGTTGCTACAGAAATATCACTGGTTTCAAGAGCGCTTTCTATTTCCTCTATTTCTTTCAGTTCCGTAATTCTCGTTATGACTCCATCTATAAAACGATATGCAGACGTCTCTTGTTCCAGTAAACTATTGCATGCTTTACGAAAGGTCTCTTGAAATTGATATCCTTCATAGTTGCTTGCAACAAATTCAATAAAATCATAAACCTCATACCATTCGCATGAGAAGAAATAATCTCGTATTTGCTTAAGTACTTCTCTCCAGTTTCTATCGAGATTGTCTAAAGGATACTTGAAATAACTTAACCACAAACGAGTAGCTAAAACGAAGTGTTCTTTATTTGTGTCTTTTGATATAGAGTAATCACCATACATACCAGCTCTTGTATGGTCCCAACAGTAGAGTTTGAGGAGACTCCAAATGCCATTTCTTAGAGGTTCATCAATTGATTCAATTTGGATTATTTCTCTTACAGGTTTGTAACCATATCTTTCAGAAAAAGTCATTTATGCTCCTTGCGAGACGACTGGTGTGTACCACGACAAGAAACGTAATAAAATACTTATATACATTCTTCATAACACATCCATATATTATTCAGTAAAAGTCCAACAATGGGAAAAAATATCTCATCTTTCCCTTGTCAATTTTTTCACAAAAACATCGCAAGGAATTTGTAGATTTTTTTGCTTCAGCACTTGGCACTGATTGAATGTGTCCTTGTTAAATGAAATGTTAGACATCTTCACTCGTAGAACTCCTTTAAAACAATCCTTGTGCCCACAAGCTTGAAATCCTCCGGATTAAAGTGAGGACAAAAATTGCAACCTCTACTAACACCAGCTGCTTGTATTTGATCCTTGGGACTGGATGGATGATCCCCTTGGAACATGAAATAGCTAAATAAATATTTACAAGGGAACGAGTAACGATCAATCTTTATTTCCTGTTTGAGCGGTGGTTCTTCATCTATACGAACTGATATTGTCATTCTCAAGTTATAATCAGTCTCAGCAAATGGATCGTCGATAATCAATTGGCAATGTGCCTTACTATCCCAACATGCGCATGACTCAAGAAAACACTCAATAACTTGTAATAATCCATATATATTCGATATAAGCTTGCCACCAGCAAAAATCATGGTTCCCTTCCATTTGTTTACATAATTGAGCAAAGCTGAAGCCTTTCCAGCATCAGTTTGTGTTGGAGCAAAAGCAACAAAATGCATTTGTTTTCCGCTAATTTCTTTAACTGCGTAATGACTTGCTGTCTGTGCTATGCTCAGTGCAAACGGGAAATATTTTGAATTGCTTTTTGGAAACGCAACTACTAACAAGTTATTAATTGATTCTTGGAATGGATCAAATACTTTTATATGTGAATTTGATTTTTCAATATTATTAGTCATAATATAGAACTAATATAACTTAAGATGTAGTACATAGCTACTGATTATAATGTTATCCTTATATCCATTCTTCATAATACTTCCAAATATTATTCAGTTATAATTACAATAATGAAAAAAAAATAATATCTCGTACCTCTGTCAATTTATTCACAAAAACATTGCCAGGAATTTGCAGTGCTTTTTGCTTCATATATCAATAGGCAGGCGAGTAGATACATTGCATCATTTGGTGTCTTTCTTGTCTTTGTCATCAGGTGCATACAAACGCATAGGCTGTTCAACATATTGACCGACAAGTTTGACCAAAGCATTGGGTTCCAGTCTGTCGTACATCTTTAAAAGCTTCTCAACGATCTCTATCTTTTTTTCGAAATTCTCCAATGCCTTCCGCTCCAGATCAAGAGCAGCACTTGCGAGTTCGGACTGTCGTCTCTCATACATATCCCGAACCCTCTCTAATATCAGGTATGTCTCAGCTTCAATCTTCTCGTTGTTGACTCTACGGCTATGCAGCCATTCCTTGATATGACTAACAGCTCCTTGCGCCACCTCGTTCAATTCATCCCGTACTGTTGTTTTTTGCTTCGGATCAACCACTGTTTCTGGAGGTCATCCATTGCTTTGAATATCTTCATTCGTAGATTTCGAGAATGTGCCATCTGCTCCGCATCGGGTACTATTCGAGATGGATTTGATACTTGAATCGTTTTCTGGTAATTATAGAGTTGAACAAGCACCTCATCAAAAACATCAACGAATATATCGGCAGCTTCCATTGCGGTTGGTACTTTCATCAAGGTGACTAGTAGAATCGCTCCTTTTCGTGTTATAACCCACGGCAAAGCACGACTCCCACCATGTCCTGGTTTTGAAATCACTCCAAATGATCTCAAATTATCTAACTCATCTTTCGTTATTTGGAATGCATATTTTTCTGGAAACAGCCCTTGGTTCTTTTTTATATTCTGGACTATTTGACGAGTTTCAACTTTGAAAACTTCTGCAACTTTAGCTGCAAGCATTACAAGATAACCTCGCAGTTCGAAGACGTCTTTTGGGTTATGATTATCTATACTCTTGCTATTTATCATTATAGTGTCTCTGTTGGTTTGAAATCATTGGTGATGATTTCAAACGATATATTAACAAGTTCAACAGGCGTGATAACATCCTTATTTCCATACTCCATAACACACTTCCACATATTATTGAGTAAAAATACAACAATGTGAAAAAACATCTTGTCTTTTCACTGTCAATTTTTTCACAAAAACATTGCCAAGATTTTTCTCTCTTTTTGACTTCATATATCAATAGGCAGGCGAGTAGAAACATGGCAGAAACATCACCTTTACAAAGAGCACTGGACCTCTCAACCAACCGGATCGTGTCTGCATGTGCAGGCGCAGGAAAGACCTATGCACTCTCCAAACGCTACTGCGCCATCATCGATGAGTTCACCAAATACAACCTCAACAAACCCAAAAGCGAATGGCTCGGTTTCAAGAATATTCTGGTCATCACGTTTACGAATAAAGCTGCAGCAGAGATGTCCAAAAGGATTTATCAAGACTTGCATGTGCTTTTGCAAGGCAATGAAATAAAGGAACTCACAGAGCAGGGCATTTTTCTTGGAGAACATATTCGCACTGCGCCGAAGGAGTATAAAAACTGGCTCCGCTCCACCTTCTCACAGAATTACATTATGACCATAGACAGCTTCTGCGGAACCATACTTCGTGAAAATGCTTTTCTCCTCGGCATCGATCCGCAATTCAAAACCTCGGACGAACTGCTCGCGAATAAGATGTACCAGGAAACACTCTCAGAATTTCTCAACAATAAGAGCCGGAGTTTTGATAAAGTACTGGCAAACATTCTCAACTATACGGACAAAAAGGGCATCCAGCAATTCTTCGACTATTTTGAAAAAAATAAGGTTTTCCTCGAGGATTGGATCCACTATATACAATCCCACACCGATCTGGAAATATATCACACGTGGATGAAAAAGTATCTTCATGAATTCGATGTGGACACGATCCTATCCGAATTAAATAAAGTCACTTCATTATCTCAGAAGGTAAAGCAAAACGAAGAGAACACCTTTCAGATTCTTTTTGATCTTATTGGCAACATTCCCGATGATTCAATTTCGGAAAAACGCCGCTTTATCTTGACCGAGATCCTGCCGATATTCATGACTTCAAAGAGAGAATCCTATTATTCCGACAAAGCATATCATTATATTCAGAAAAAAGGCACTTTTATACATGATGCTGCATACAAATCCTTCAAGGGAACTATTTCCGAAGTGATCTCTCTTCTGGAGCAAGAAATCCCGGCAGAAAAAGTGCTGCTTGCCCCCACCCGGGACGACATAAAATCGATCGGCGTTTTTAAAGATTTTGTGACGCTCTATTCTGAATTTGAAGAGAAGCTCTGGAACACACAGCTACAGAAAAATTATCTGACTTTCAATGAAGTAATAATAAAAACACGCGAATTATTGAACAACCATGAAGAGGTAAGGCGGCGAATCGCGAAACAGTTCAAGCATATCCTGGTTGATGAATTCCAGGACACGAACAACCTGCGCTGGGATATTATCAGGCATGTTGTGCGTGAGGATAAGGATTCAATCAGAGAGAAGGGGCTCTTCATAGTCGGCGACAAGAAGCAATCGATTTACCGTTTCCAGCAGGCGGACGTGGAAGTGATGAACAGGGCTCAGGATGAGCTTATAAAAATTTCCGATGATGCGCTTATAGAATTTAATGACAATTACCGTGCATCACAAGAATATATTCATCATGTGGTCAATCCGTTTTTCAGCAAGATATTCACAACCCCCGAATATCCTTTCGAAGCTTCTTTTGAGGACACTCACTATCCTCAGCACAACAGCTCAAACGAAAAAATTGCAAAGAAAACAGACATCGTGTGCGACATTCATGCAACTTCTTATGAACCTGCTGAAAGAGAGTATGTTCCTGCAATCCATGCGGCATACATGGCGAAGAAATATCTTCATTGGGCTGAAGATGCAGGCATTAAGGAAGATGTCGCAATCGGAATTTTGCTCAGAAGTTTTACCCATATTAATGAGTACCTGAAAATTTTTCAGAAATGCAACCTCCCCTTCCAGATCATTGGCGAGAGAGACCTGTTTTCACAGCAGGAAGTCTATGACCTGTTCCATTTCATCAGCGTGATGATCAATCCTCATGATGATGTCGCCCTGATCGGTCTTATGCGTAGTCCTTTTTTCTGTATGGAAGACACTTTGATATATGAACTTAAAAATCGGAAAAAGGGAAATTCCATCTTTGACTTCATAGAAAATAACAATAATTACCGATCTATATTTAATTCCATTTCGGAATGGCGAGAATCTGCCCGATCAGTTCCGCTCGATATCATTTTACAGACCATTCTTGCACAGGCACACCGGGAACTCGGTTATGTAAGTGAAACTGGCGGTCCGCAGCGGCTGGCAAACATCGATAAGATTATACATGTGCTTCATTCGCTCCAGATGGAAGGCAATTCACTCCAGGAAATTCATGACTACCTCTCATATCAATTAGATCATAACAGTGATGTTGCTCAGGGAGAGCTCCCCACCTCTGCAAAAATACAGATCATGACTATTCATAAAGCAAAGGGGCTTGAGTTTCCGGCTGTTATCATTCCTGAACTTGATGCAATAATTGCAAAAAAAGATCCAAGTATAGTGTATCACAGCAGGTTACTACCCGGAGAACAGATCGAAGTGGGCATCACAATAAAAGAGGGAGTTGGGTCAAAGAAGACAAACCTGCTCGAGAACATCAAAAAACAGGATAAACTTGAACAGAGGGCAGAGGATAAGCGTCTTTTCTACGTCGCTGTGACTCGTGCCAAGTACCGGGTTGCATTACTCGCAGAATTCAAGGGTAATCCGGTCAAGAATTCATGGTGGAGCCAATATGTCGCCAAACCCTTTGAACTGCCGCCAACTTTGGTTCAAGAGGAATGGGATTCTGTGGAAGCGCCGGAAAAAATTGATGTTGAATTTGCAGACTTTAAAGAAATTCAGAATATTCTGAATTGCGATCAGGTTGATCATAATAAAAAACTAGTGTGGAAAGAGCCGCCAGAACAAAAGAAACTGCAAAAACTGTGGGCGGTCACCCCGCATACAATAATGGAAAGTGTTTTCCCTGAGATCACTTTTGAGGATGATCCCGACAAGAAAAGCTCCGGCAAAATCCAGCGTGCATTTGGCTCGATCTTCCATGCAGTCATTGCAAACCACTGGTGGAACCTTTCTAATTCCAAAAAAGAAATTTCATCCTATGTTGAAAATGCATTTCCGGAAATCAGCTTTGATGAAATCGAACCGCAGTTGCAAAGGCATATTTCACATTTCCTTTCCAGCAAGCTTTACCAAGACATAAATTCTCTATCCGTTCAAGATCTTTTTCATGAACTGCCAATTACCGGACGGCTCGATAATGGCGAACTTTATCTTGAAGTAAACGGTATTCTTGATTTGCTCTACAGGGAAGGCGACAGGTGGTTCATAGTTGATTTCAAAACCGATAAAACGCTTCTGGCTCACCACATTTATGAAGTCCAGCTCCAGACCTACCAGTGGATCGTCAAACAGCTTTACAATATCGAAGCCCAAACATTCATCTACTATTCTGCGATAAACGAGCTTCACGAAGTAAAATGGGATGATAAATACTTTTTGAAAATATTCCCGAACGAGAAGCATCCGTTCACTATATCCAAATTCGAGGAAATATCTATATCAGAGAACGTCCTGGCTCAGCTTGGAACCCATGAAGAAATACTGATCATTAATCCGACCGGATACCAATCAAAGAGAAAGACGCAGGCGCTCGCACAGCGAGAACTTCTTACTCCGAATATCCGGCTCATGACACTCAACAGCCTGTTAAAAGCTCATCCTGCAATGGGAAAAGTAATAACTCCTGAAACCGGCATTTTACTTGTGAAAAAAGCTGCAGAAGGGATGGCTCTGAACGAGGGCACAATAGAATTACTCGCAGATGCATTCCGAAAAAGCGAACTTTGGAAACAGAATTTTAAAGGAAGCGAAGGGTTTGAAAAAATCCATAATGAATATGAACGGCTCAGACAGGAGAAGCACTATTATTATGACCAGGAGCTTATAGGACATTACATTCAATGTAATCTTGAAGGTAAAACAATACTCCTTAATGGATTTTACAAAGAGAGTCGCATCGAATATGAGATTATATCACAGCTCTCAAAGCACACGGAAAAATTCTATTTTATCAATAATTTCGAAGATTTTACCACGCAATCTTCTTTTGATCTTACGCCGCAAATCTGGCAAACAGTTGTACAAAAAGAGTTTAGTCCAAAACACGAATACACACAATATTATTCGATAGAAACTGAGATTGATGCGATCGCCAGAGAGATATACAACCCCAGAGAAAGCGAACAGAACCTTTCTAAAATAAAAGTTGCTGTTTCCAGCATGGAGGCTTATCTCCCGTTGATAAAGAAGGTTTTTCATTCGTATGGAATTCCCTTTCGTTCTATTGCAGGAAGTAAACTTGTCGCCGAACCTCTTACTCAGTTCATTATCTCATTGCTTACAATCATGCTCTCATCGGAAAGACTCACATGGGATACTGTTTCCTCGCTGATGCTCCACCCCCTCTTTGATACTTTCAGGAATATCTTTGAACTCGATGCATTTATTCGCAGGAACGGCATACATTATTTCAGTGATATTACTGAGATCGATAAAATTAAAGAGCATTCTGAAGCAGTTCATACAATTACGGAATTACTCGGCATGATAAAGGGTGTTGCGATAGATATGACCCATACGTCCTTACCTGATGGGATAGATAAATTTTTAATAAGTACAGGCATAATTTCTAAAGTAGAGCAGTATGAAAACATGCAAGAAGCATATTCCTATATTCAAAAATGCCTACAAAATACACTCAATGCCTATCACGAAATCGGGCTTGAGCTCAAACCTGACAATCTTCTAAAAGACATAAAAAAAGCATTGAAAAATCTGGAGATGCCTTCACGAAGAGGTTACAAGGGCATCGAAATTCTTGGTTTCATGGACACACTCGAACTGAATGAGGTGAAACTCTTTATTGCAGGATTATCACAGAATTACTTCCCTGTTCCACAGAAAAACAATCCTTTTGCGTCGTCAATTCCCGTGTATAACTGGGAAAAAAGTGTGATGCTTCTCAACCGCTGGCAAGAGCTGAATTCTCAGGTTAACTATTCCTGTGCGGAACGGGACATGGATGGAAATGTACTGAATCCTTCAACTTTGCTGGAAACATTTGATCTCCAAAAATTCACAGAGCAAGAAAGAGCACCTCTCACTTCACGTCAGCATTATCTCACATATTATGATCATAAAATTGAGAACCCGGCCCTTCCTGTTTTGAAGCGCCACAATGAATATCAAACAGATGCTCCGGGATTATATAAGGGTTTTGTGAAAACTGATGGAAAATCC
>CAYUTH010000003.1:18267-37860 GCA_964447485.1 uncultured Candidatus Cloacimonadota bacterium
TCAAACAGATGCTCCGGGATTATATAAGGGTTTTGTGAAAACTGATGGAAAATCCACGCTTAGATTTTCTGCACGTGACATGAACACACTCATCCAATGCCCGATGCACTATATGTTTGAGGAATTACTGGATTTGAAGCCGCTGACTTATGATGAAGATGCCAATCAAAGATTACAGCTTGGTAATGTTATACACAAAGCGATGGAATATTTCGGAAAGAAAAATGGATTTCAGTTAGTGAGGGTAAATTTTTCGCAAGCTCTTGAGCTGCTTGCTGGATCGCTGTCCTATGCTTTGAACAAATTTCATGTCGATCCGGAAGGAGACTTGTTCATCAAAAGAGTATACGCACCCTATACAGATGGACTTGTTTCAGGCGAAGAGAACAATGTTCTGGTCCAGCTTCTTGCCTTTGACAGGAACTTTTTGAATGAGTATTCACCGGTCAGCTTTGAGCAGGTTTTCGGATTGATGGATAAAGAAAATATTGATACATGGCCTGTTTATTCGCTAAAAAGCGATAGAGTAACACTTCATTTCCGGGGAAAAATTGATGGAATTTTTCAAACAAACAGTCCTCATCGAGTACTTTGCGTTGATTATAAAACCGGTTTTAGCCCAAGTCCTTCGGAGATTGAGTCCTTCTGGGATATCCAGGCATTTCTCTATCTTATGGTCTTAAAATCGCATTTTCCTGAAAGCAAAATTACCTTTCTTTACGAGTCCCTCAAAGATATCGCTCAAACAACGGATAAACAGATTGAGATATTTGAAGAGAATAATATTTTTATTATTACACGGAAGGATAACACACGCAGTCAATATATTGAAACAGTGAAAGACCTTTTCCTACAATATGGAGCAAAAGTGACACATGGTGAATTTCATATTCGTGAAAGGGTGTACGGTAAGAAACCCTGCAGCTATTGCGATTTCAGCCGTATCTGCCGAAAGGACTGCTATCCTTCTATATTAAAGGAAACAGAAAAAATCATAACTACAACATAAAAGGAGCAGACATGAAAAAAATAGTTGAAATATTCATTATCATTATAGTTATTATGTTTGCATCGCATATCTTTGCACAAAATGACTCATGGCTCAATGAGATCAACAAATACGCAAATGATCAAGACATTTCGGATGACTCGCTCTATACCATCCTCTCACAATGGAACACGTATCCCGGACCGGATTCAACCGGGGTATTTATAACTTATTACAACCAGATAAATGACACTCTTGCAGCACCATACATGATCTATATTCCTTCTAAATATGATCCAACAAAAAAAACTCCCTTGCTCGTTTATTTACATGGTGGAGTGAGCACAAAAGACTTTTATTCAATTGAAGATTCTACTTTAGGGGAAAGTCCATTCCTTCCCTTTGCAGAGTCGAACAACTGGCTCCTGCTCTTCCCCTTTGGAAATATTGATACATCATGGTGGGATCTGGCGGGAGTAAGAAATATTCAAACACAGATCAGAACACTCAAAACATATTACAATATTGATGATGATCGAATATTTGTAACCGGATTTTCAGATGGAGGTTCGGGTTCTTTCTTTATGGCAATGAGTGCTCCTGATGATTTTGCCTCATTTTATCCTTTGAACGGATTTCTTTCTGTTGGCTCGCTTGTGACGAAAACTCCATCCTATATACCTAATCTCAGAAATCGCAGGACTAACGTCATTAATACAGATCTCGATGGGCTCTATCCCGCTTATAAAATGCGTCTTTTAATGGACCTTGCACTCGAAGCAGGAGCTGATCTGCTCTATAAAGAATACTGGGGTATTGGTCATTCATTTGATTATGCAGAGGATGAAATTCCTATTATGTTCGAGAGCATGAAAATTCAGCCGAGAGACATTTTCCAGCCGAGTATTTACTGGGAAACATGGACACCTGATTACGGAAAGTGTGACTGGCTTGAAATCCTCGAAATAGATTCCACTATGTCGCTTGCAGAATGGCATAAAGAATATCAAATCCAGCTTCCTGATGACCGTATCAGCTTCGGCTTCTATCCTGACGACGACTTTGATTACGACGGTATCATGGTGTACAATCTCGTAGATGGAGAAACCACAGCACGTGAAATGGGACTTCAGCAGCAGGATCTTATCATAAAAATGGATGGGATTCCTCTTCACTCTCTTGACGAAATGGACAGTCTGAAAACCTTCAAACAGCGCGGCGACTCCGTCAGTCTTACTGTGAAAAGATATGATGAAGATATCACACTATATGGTCAATTTCCTGACACAACCTATTATGATGCGATCGTCTATTCAAACCCCTCAGGAGCAGTGCAGGCAAAATACTTCGGGAATGAATTTGTTTTAAAACATCGCGAGTAAAAAAACTTGCACTCTACCTGCATCCCGACATGGTAAATTTTGATAATCCGGTAAAAGTGATCATAAATGATGAAGTGGTCTTTGATGAAGTTATCGAGATAGACCGGGAATTTATGACGGATAATTTCCTGAGAAATAGAGATAGGACTGCTCTCTGGGCAAAAAAGCTGGAGTTTGAGTTATAAATTTAAATATGTCATGGAGTTGTCCATGACACCTTAATATACCGAAGGCGAGAATGCGCATTATCGCCTTCTTACATTTATTTGGAGTCCACGACTCTGTCGTCGTATAATAAAAGGTTATTCTCTTTTCTATTTCGGGGTATCAACGCACGTTGAATCGAATGCTGTTATGGAGTCGAGCATCTCTCCATAAAAATCGAAAAGAGTCATATTTTCCCACGGAGAACCTGATTGAGCAGTGCTCACCCATTCCGGTGCCCAGTAAAACAAACCCAATCCTTTCTCATCAGGAATATTCTTCACAAGATCGATCAGATCGACAAGAAATTCTTTTTGCCCTTCAACCGATGCCGGGTAATCCGGTAGAAGCTGGCTGGAATCTCCAACGATATTATGGGTATTGTCATACCAACCAAGTGTCCACGGATAGGCAGTTTCTACAATAATAATGTCTTTGTGATAACGCCCTGCAAGATCGCGAGTATTATATTCCAATTCGCCGAATGTGCCATGCCACCATGGGTAGTAGGATAATCCGATGATATCGAAATCCACGTTCTGAGCAAGCAGTTTATCAAAAAACCATCTACTGGCAGTATTATTTCCCCCGCAATCGATGTGGATCATTATCTTTACAGAATCGCCACTCGTCAGACAATCCTTAACGCCGGCGATCGCATGATTTACCAGGGAACCAAACTTTTTCCATTGAGAAGGTGAGTTGTACTGTGCGCAAATCCTTCCATCATCCCACAGCATTCCGCAGGTGATCTCATTACCGATCTGGACAATATCAGGAAGCGTATTTTGATTCTTGAGTGCAGCGATCACATGAGATGTGTAGGTATGGATACTATCTTCTAATGCTTGAAAGGATAGGTTTCCCCAAGCGCCCGGTTTCGCTTGATGACCGGGATCAGCCCATGTATCCGAATAATGGAAATCCAGCATGAATTTCAAACCTGCATCCTTAATTCGTTGTGCCATGAGCAAGGTTTTATCGAGATTACAATATCCATCACCCGGTGTATGCCAGAGCCGTAATCGTACATAATTTATGTGATGGTCCTTGAAGATCTCAAGGGCATCTTTTTGAATACCGTTCTCGATAAACACTCCACCGTGATCTTCGATCTTAAGAAGTTCTGAAATGTCAACTCCCTGAATGAACCCTGAGTTTTTATCATTTAGATTAATCCTTTTTCCCTGGGCAAAAAGTACGGTTGCGATTGCAAGAAATGTGATTAATGTTATAATAAATTGTTTCATTCTACACTAAGTCTGCGAAACCTAAATATACGCATTTTTCTCCGGAATCCCCACTCGTGAATATGGTTAAAATCAATATTATTATATGAGCTAATTTTAGTGTTTTTTAATCAGATACCGAATGATAATCCAAAAACAATATAGTGGAACAGCGCAAAATTATACACTGCATTATTATCTGCGCCACCTTCCAGGAATCTGTAACCGAGTTTTATTCTCACTTTATCTGAAATACATCCTGTCCATCCGAAGAATATGTCTTCCGCACGCCCTTGTGGTGCTGCGAGCGCATCACCTTCTATGCGCAGATCCATACAGGGAGTTATCTTCCACGCAAAGAGGAAATTTATAAGCGGCACAAACCCGACATTGCTTTTAGAAGCCTCAACATAGACGGCTGGCAAGCCTCCGGTTGCATCCTTTCCGGTTAATGTAATTTTCGCATCTCTTATTTTTCCAGTTAATCCCAGACCGATTGTAAAATGTTTGGAATTTAAAAATTCCCAGCGGTAAGAAATCCTCCAAGAATTGAACTTATATTTCCCTTTTGTATCATAATCTTTTGAAAATGTTTTTCCCATAAATATAACTTTCTGTTTCAATTCACCTTTATAGATTTTCGTAAATGGAGCTAATAGCACAGATACCGTATGTTGTTTCGCAAAAGTATAGCTAAATTTTGCTCTAAAAAAAAGTGAAGCACTGGATCCTATATCTTTCTGTAAGGAAAACGGACTTCCTGTATCCCCCGGTATTCTGACATCATTATATCCGCTTAGATTGAGTCCTGTTTCCAGATCAGCCATGAACTGAGCATGAACGATTGGGGTGAGTGTCAAAAAAATCACTGCACAAAATATTAATATTTTTCTCATTTCTTATACCTCTTTATTTCTAAAACGCTGCTTACTTTTCTTCTTTGAAAAAATGCACATCTGTTTGCGGGAACGGGATCGAGATACCTTCTTTATCAAAAGTGATCTTCACATTCTCCTGCATATCAAAATAAATATTCCAGTATTCAGCAGTATCGCACCACACCTTGACAGCAAAATCAACGGAACTATCTCCAAGATTTGATACTGCAATGAGCGGCGCCGGGTCTTTCAGTATGCGCTTGTCCTCATTGACCAGTTTAATCAAAATATCTTTTGTTTTCTTTATATCATCACCATAGCTGACACCAAAAGTCATATCCACCCGCCGAATAGGTTCATGAGAATAGTTTGTGACATTACCATTTGAAAGTAATCCATTCGGTATATAGATCATTTTGTTGTCGAAGGTTACAACCAATGTGTTAAAGATCTGTATTGCATGCACTTTCCCGATAAATCCTTGTGCTTCGATAGTATCACCAACCGTGAAAGGTTTGAGCAGGAGTATTAATACACCTCCTGCAAAGTTTGATAGGCTGCCCTGGAGAGCAAGGCCGACTGCAAAGGTTGCAGCACCAAGAATCGCCACGAAAGATGTGGTGGCTATTCCTACCATCGATGCCACACTTATCATGAGCAACACTTTAAAAGTAATAACGATGAGACTGATCAAAAATCTCTGTAAGGAAACATCAACCTTTCCTTTATCCATTGCTTTTGTGATGAGTTTTTTTATCCCTTTTATGATCCACATACCAATAATAAGAACGAGAATTGCCAATATCAGTTTTGGACCATACTCCATCATGAGACCAATCGCCTTATCCAAATAGGGCTTTGTTGTTTGAATCGGATCCATATTTTATTCCTCTTAAAGTTTAATATTTACACACATAAAAAATAACGGACAACGTCAACTTTTTTAGAATTATGCATTTTATTCGGGTGAGTTCCCGCATCCATTATATTCTTTTCCATCAAGAAACAGAGTTACATGGTATGGGAAGTGTTGATCGCTTTTTTTATCATAACAATCCTGCTTTGAGATCTCAACTTTAACCGTATGATCGTCCGTTTGTGCAGTGTACACTTTTTCGCCTTGTTCAGAATCTATAAGCGTTGCAGAGGGAAACCGGTACACTTTATTTTTCTTGTTAAAAAACAAAGCTATTTCCGAATCAAAGATCGTCAACGACCAGAGAGGGTCATTACTCAAAGCCCAGAAATAATCTTCCGGAATTTTAAGTTTTATCTGTTGAGGATCAACCAGCTGGCAGTTTTGATACGATTTATCTCCGATGGTGATCATCGCCATATCCCCTTTATTCCAGAATTCATTCACTCCATCGCTGTAGCGTGCACCATCTGCGGAAATTGCCCGTGGCAACTTGTATACTTCATAGCCGTGATACAGAAATGCCGCATCATCCTGGTAATGAACTGTGTAATACTCATCGGTCTCACACTCAAAAACAAACACATTATTTGTTGGAATATTATATTTAGGAGGGGAATTGAAATAACACTTTTTTGCACATGAGCACATAAGAAGAATGATGGCAAGTATCGGGATTATAATTTTTTTCATGGCATCTCCATTGCTTTATTGAATTCTAAGAAAATAGCTCTACAAAGATAAGTTTTGTCAATGTTATCGGAAAAAGACTGATCACTTTTTAATATAATGAAGGTGGTCTATTTTAAATTTTATATTTTCTATTTTTCATTTTTCATTTTATATTTCAGAGCTTTAGCGAAACAATACCATTTTTCGTACAACCGCATTCCCATTATACTCCAGCTTATAGAAATACGTGCCCGGTGCGACCTGCCTTCCCTGCTCGTTCGTGCCATCCCACACGATCTCTGTTCTTACCCAAAAATCATCCTTGTTACCATTATATCGCCGCACAAGCTGACCTTTTGTATTATAAATAGAAAGCGTATAGTCTTTTATTCTCTCATAATCTGCGGAGATAAAAGATATTGTTGTGGATTCCTTAAAAGGATTTGGAGTATTATTAAATAGATACAAATTATGAATAAAAGAAGTATCTGGTTCATCTATACCAACTCCTTGATACTCGTATGCTCCAATATCTATCCTCCCGTTGAATATTCTCGGATTTCCTGCCAAGTCATTTGCAGGGAGATGCAGTCCTGTTGTGTCCAGTGTGCCTGCATCTATGCAGGGAGAATATTTTGTTAACTCATAACTGAATGGATCTCCACCAACAAAAAGAGGGTCTTCATCTATGTTGCCAGGTCCCCAATAGTAAGTGCCATTCCCGTTGGTTTGTATGCCAGATTCACCCCCCTGAATATTAGTGTAAGATATTTCAACATAGTTTGGGTCATAATTATGATAAAAGTATATCTCTTTGTTAGTATTATTCCAAATAATTGAATTCACCAATTCTATGTTCCCATTTTCTTGTAAATAGATGGTATTTTCACCATTATTGTCTACGAATGAATTGTTTACTGAAGTAGAATAACAATTTGTTCCTAAATATATACCAGCGGTTTCAGTCCCAGAATTCTTTAAAAGTCCAGTATTAATTAATATTGGAGAACATTCGTGAGAACAAGAAATACCGGCTGTGCCAATATATGTAGGATCGGCAGAGTTATAAGAAATTATACAATTTATAAAAACAGGGCTACTCTCTACTATTTTTACACCACCACCTATAAGAGCTGAATTGTTTGTAATCGTAACGTTCTCAAATATAGGATTGCTATTATCTCTACAAAATAAACCTCCAGCATATCCTCCTTCTAAAGTGATATTATCTTTTATTATTACACTTTTTACAATTGCATTAGAAAAACAATAGAATACAATACCCCCACCATTACTGCTTTTCCCATTCTGGATAGTTAAATTTTTTATATAAAAGTCTTTATCACTAAAAATACATGTTATCAAATTTGAGAGTTCATTTCCATCAAGTATAGTACTTATTTCCGAGTCTCCAACCAAAGAGACATAACTTCGCATATTGAGAGGAAATTTCTCACCAGTTGTCTCTGGTGAATATATTCCCTCTGCCAAATGAATAGTATTTGGATGAGTGCTATCAGATGCGACATTGATTAATGCCCAAGAAATTGTTTTAAATGTTTCATCAGGACTAAGACCACTATTTGAATCATCGCCATTCGTAGAAACATATAAATCGTTATTTATAGGATCAATCTTGTAATTTAATATATCTATAGTGGGTTGATTATCATTATAAAAATAAATAAAATCTTTTACATTTGATATAACAGTAGCGGTGTCTAAAAATACATCAAATAACAGGCAATCCGATGAAGCATATAAATCAGAGGAATGAGCACCATAATTTAAATAAATGTTACATCTTTCTTCTGAGTCAAAGGAACCCGTAGAATACATTACAAAACATATTCCTCCACCACCAAAATATGAATGATTATAACATATCATATTATTTGATAAAACTATATTACTCTGCCAGCAATAAATTCCATAACCAATATTGTTTTTGATAATAGAATTTTTTATGGCAATATCAGCAGATCTACAAAAGATTCCAGCTCCCATATCTGCTTTATTATCCTTTATTGAGCAATTAATAATAGATGGCTGAGAATTTTTACACAGCACTCCCCCTCCACAAAGACTATTATAGAGATCCATTGTACCGCTCCCATTCTGTATTGTAAAACCACATAAAACAGCAGTGCTATCTTCACTACTGTTAAAAGTTACTACACTCCCATTCTGATTACCATCAATAATCGTTGAATCAATGTAAGAATTATTTCCAGTTGTAAGACATTTACTGGTAACTGTTATATTCTTTCCATTGTAATTTATATTTTCGTAGTAAGTTCCAGGGTATACTAATACGGTATCTCCATTAACAGCAGCATTTATTCCTTCTTGTATAGTAATGTAATTTCCAGTTCCAGTTGTATCTACGATGATTGTATTTGAAAAAAGTATGGAAAATGGGAAGAATGATAAAATAAAAAGGATAAATAAAAATATAATTTTTTTCATAATTTATTTCCAATGTTTAGGGGTAGATGCATCCGCCAACTGGCGGATTCACCTACCCGTGTGTTTTTTTACGCATAAGGATTTATCTTCCGTGCCGATAGATTCACGAAAAATCGGGACACGCAGGGACTAGCTTAGGAGGAGCATCTTCTTTATTTCTGATTTATCACCAGAAATCAACTTATAGAAGTAAATTCCATTGCCTAACTTCTTACCATTATCATTTCTCCCATTCCAAACCAGCTTATTTATACCGCTCTTCGCATTCTGAACATCGTATTTCTTTATTAGCTGTCCTTTGATGTTGTATATCTTTATCTCAGACTTTTCAACTCCAGGTGATGGAACGAAAGAAATAGTAGTTGAATTTGTTATAGGATTAGGATAGTTCTGATATAGTGTAAATTCTTCAGGGAATTCCATTCCTTCTCCAGTTCCTAATCTTACAATAGCATAGCTATCTTTATCAAGAATAACGGGCTCTTGTACAAAAGCATCTTTCATTTCATTATACACAAAAGCAGGGATACTTCTTTTTCCACCTTTACCATAAGTCGCTATCTGAAAAGTAAGTTCATTATAATCTTTACTTCCTGTTGAATCCTCATCTATATATGCAGGAATAAAGACAGGGAATCCTTCTATCTTACTTGCACCTAAACATTCATTATCTACGAATACCCCAATCTCATCTATACCAGCAGCAGCTTCAGTACTATCAACGAATATTGGCATGTAATCAAATGTCTCTTCATAGCTAAATACTTCAGTTTGCTGTTTTTTATAAGGATCCGCTGGCTGATACCCAATACCCTGCCAGGTAAAACTGCAATCCTCAGAAACACCAACTATATATAATTTTCCATAGTCAACAGTACATGATGATGGCATACAATAGCCATTAATATATGACCAATCATCAGCTTTAATAAAGGTAATTTTGTCCAATATATGCGCAAATGCAATCTGCCATAACTGGCTACCAGGAATGAAATAACCAATCCAATTTCCATCCCCTAATGGGGGTGGCCAGGGAGCTTTATCAACTTCTGCATATAGATATATTGTAGTGTCAGGTGGTACTTTATAACCATACAAAGAGATAAAATCGGGCTCAAACATCTCTACCTTATAACCATAAACTGTCCGCAAATCACCAATATCGTTTATCCAAATTCCTTGAGATTGGTCATAGTGGAGTTTATCATCTCCATACGCAACCATTCTCAAACTTCCGTTTTGTATAAGTGGTTCAAAGAAATCATAAGCATCTACCTTATTTGGATTTAGTATTGGGAAGGATACCCAGTTATCACAACCAGTAACAAAGGTATAGGTTTCAAATGTTGCGGAAAATGCTCCCATATCCGCTCGTGTACCGTCAGGGTCATTGTATTGCGGGTCAGGGTTACCAGCATTTATACAGGGGCTTATCTGGGATAAAGAATAGTCATCGTTGTTGGCGTCTACAAAGAGAGGGCCTATATCAATACAACCTTCTCCGAACCAGGGTTGTCCTGTTCCATCTTGAATGTCAGAGTAGGTTGCTGTAATTTCAATGGTTTGAGCAGATATTTCTTGTGGTGTATTGTTCCAGATAATGCTGTTAATAATATCTAAATCACAACCAGGTGGGTCATAAGGAGTGCAATAAACAGCCCCACCACTGTTCATAGCAGTATTTTCACTTATAGTAAGATTATTCAAACTGGTACTTGAACCACTACAGTAAATAGCAGCACCATAATTAGCATTATTTCCAGAAATGAAAAGATTGGTTAAACTTGGACTTGAAGAAGAAAGGTAAATACCGGCACCATAAGTAGCACTACCATTTTGAATGGTCATATCCTGTATAGAAAAATCATTATCATTACGACAATATAAAATACCACTCAATTCTTCTCCATCAATAATAGTAGAATCCGCATCTGTTCCTTGCAGGGATATATAACTTCTACAATATAAAGGAAATATCTCTCCATTTTGAGAAGGAGAATAAATACCATTAGTTAAATGTATTGTGTTCGGATTTGTGATGTCAGGAATAATTTTTACTAAAGCATATGAAATAGTTTTTAAGGGCTCATCATTTGTTAGTCCACTATTATCATTAGAACCGGTAGGACTAACATACAAATCCGCATTCACTTGTTCTACCTTTGCATTAAGAATATCAAAGGTAAAATTATCAATAGGATATGCAAAATGATCATCTGGATTAAATACGGTAAAAGTGTCTACAAAAATATTGATATTAGGACAATTATAAAAAGCATATAGATCATTCCCCAAATCTGCGAAATTCAAAAATATATTACACCCGTCTGTTGAACCGAAATCAAGAGTGGAATTATTTTTACAGTAAATACCAGCTCCACTTATAGCATTGTTTCCTTTGATGGTAACATTTGATAGATGTGGTTTTGTATAATAATCACAGTAAATACCAGCTCCACAATTTGCAGTATTTATATTAATGGTAATATTTGATAGACTTGGAAAGGAATAATCATATATGTAAACACCACCTCCATAATCTGCAGTATTTCCAGTGATGATTAGATTATCTAAAGTCGGACTGGTATAAGAGCATTTAATACCCCCACCATAATATGCTAATCCATTTGTTATTGTGAAACCGCAGAGAATTGCTCTTCTATCTTCTTCATTTTCAAATGTGGCTACACTACCATTGTTATCACCATCAATTATCGTTGAATAAATATACGAAGTATCATTTGTACTAAGAAAAAGGCTAGCAACTGTTATCCTTTTACCTTTAAAATTAATATTTTCTTTATAAGTACCAGGATATACCAATATTACATCGCTATCAATTACATTAGGATCATCAATTGCATCTTGGATCTTTGTATAATTACCAGTTCCATTTATATCAACTATTATTGTATTTGGTATATGTATATTTAGATAAAAATTTATATCATCAGTTATACTATCTTCATAAACTGGTACATTCTCAATAGTAACTGGCTCATATCCATATAATGAAGCAGTAACATCATAAACTCCAGGTTGCAAATGAATTTTGTAATCGCCATTTTCATAGGGATGAACAACAATTGTATCCGCTTTAACTTCAACATCAGTAATATTTACATATGGCTGATATTCCAAAGTAATGTTTCCAGTAATTGTTCCATGTAAATCTTTGATTTCTAATATTCCCATCACGACATCACCATAACCAGCCGGTAATGAATCCGGTAATTCATACCAGGCTTCAAGAATTGAGTCAGGAGAAGTAGGGCCATAACCAAAGTTAAGATGGTATTCATCATCCGTATTATAGCCATCACAAACAATTGCATGCCCTCTAGAAATTACAAGTTCTGCTGGTTGTGCATTCTTCATGTTTTGCGCCAGTGTGTCGTAGAATAGAGAATCATCACCACTAATATATTCCGCTGAAGTATATCCAAATTTATCTAATAAAGCAGTTGCCAAATAATCAAACCAATAAGAACCTATTCCTGAACTATTAGAAGAATATTGCATAAATATTGAAATACCGCAGGCAAAATTCAAAGCAGCTATATCATTGCTGGTTAAAGTATCATTATTTGTATAATGATTATTAAGTGTATCCAGATACAGATTTAATTCTTCAAAAGAAGGAAAATCATAATCATTATAATCGTCATCAATATAAAAATCGAAACCATTCCAATTAGAATGATAATCATCGCTATCGTTAAAGTATGCATAACCAATATATTTATGATAATTTATTATTTGAGCCATTGCTGTGGCAACACAACCTACTAAGCTTCTACCTGATGGTGATGGGAGTGGATCTAACGGGCAAAAATTGTTATATGGTATTCCTTGTTTCCATGTCGTTTCAACCCAACCTCCGGTTAAAGTACTTCCTTCTGGGGGCCATTGTTGAAAGTCTCTCTCAAGGTACGATAAGTCTTCACTTAGATATACACTCCATAGCTGGTTGTTTGATAATATTTTAGGATATGTTGTATCAGCTATTGCCTCTAATCTTAATTTCATATCATACTTTAACATATGATAGAGAATATTGTTTTCATCCTCATCATAAGGAAAGTTACCTTTAAAGGAATATGCAATAATCGGCGTAATATCAGTGTCTGTAGAAATTGCAATAAATCCAAAAGGTGAGAGATTTGCTATATAGGATAATGTATCTCCCTCTGCATTATTAAAAATAAACATATCATGAATAGAAAAATCTTCTGATCTTTCTTTAACCAATAAATGAAAATTTGCCGCATTCTCAGCATCAATAATCGTGGTCGGAGTTGCAATCAGTAATGAATTGGATATTAATATAAGTATTATTATCCATATGATTAAATATTTCTTTGATTTCATTTTTAACCTCACTAATTTTTTTCCAGTCTCTTGTCCTCCTTACATTGTGGAGTCAATTAAGGAGTAATTCCCAAATGTTCTTGTCTTAATCCAAATATCCATTAATTCTCTTTCAAATTTCTGCATTCAGTAGGTAATACCTCTCTAATTTGAGAAGTGCAATAGAGAGGTACAATCTATACGAATTTATTCATAACACTTAAATCCATAATTTTTCCTTTTTTGTTTAATTATAAAATTGAAATTTTCAATTTAAATGAAAAATGAGTTTGCTAATTTTTTTTGTCAAATATAATTTTGTTATTACGAAATTTCATACTACATTACCACATCATAGCCCATCTCTTCAGAATAAGTATCAAATATTAGATTATCTCTGTATCGGAAAACTTGCGGATAAATAATTCCACCCCGAAATATTGTTAATCAGAAATGCAACCTAAAATATAAAATATTCTCTCATGCTTTATAATAAAATAAAATCGTATCTCAACCGATCAAGCCAATTTTCGAGATTGCGTCAACTGGCTGATACTGCACAAAATTTCCGCATTTCCGGCTTGAACAGTTCTGCAAAAGCATGTGCAATGAGTCATGTTTTCAGCAATTCAAACAAGTCTATTGTGTGTATTACAGAGAATGATTCATACGCCCAACATACCTGTGACGACCTTGAAGTACTTCTGGGAAAGGATAGAATATTTCATCTCTCCGGTTATGAACTGCTTCCATACGAGCAATTCTCTCCAAGAAAAACTGTACAGCTCGAACGAAGCAACACTCTTTCGGCAGCAGCTTCGGGGAAGATCGGCATTTATGTTGTTTCAATAAAAGAACTCCTTCGAACAATCAGTCATCTTGAAACATACAAGAAACTTCTTCTCAAACTTGAAAAAAATAAAGAATATAATATTGATGCAATACTATCCCATCTTGTGTCTGCTGGTTATCAGAACACCTCACAAGTGATGCAGGCAGGCGAGATAAGCAAACGCGGCGGCATTCTTGATATATTCTCACCGCAACATAAAAATCCCCTCAGGTTGGAATTCTGGGGTGATGAAATAACCTCAATTCGTGAATTCGACCTCTCTTCCCAGCTTTCATTAAGGGAAGATATTACAGAAATAACTGCACAGCCAATACGTGAACTTTCTTTGGAATACTTAAAAACAGATATTCCCGAACGCTTTCAGAATCGTATCGCAGAAAATGGTTTTTATGAAGGAATCGAGCATGATATGTCATTGCTGCTTGAGAATACATCCTCGTTTCTATCTTACTTTACTCCGGAAAATTGTATGTTAGCCCTGGATAATGAAGAAAAATTTGCAGGCGCAGAAGCACATCTCTTTGAAGAAGTTCATGAGAATTATGAAAAAAAGATTTCTCGTGTAAAACCGGAACTCATCCCTGAACCAAACACTCTCTTCACAAAGCAAGCTGACCTGGAAATGAAAAACTTCCGAACACTCCATCTCACCCAAGCTGATATTACCGCAGTAAGATCGTATATCGACTTCTCCTGCAAAACACAGATGAACTATAACAGCAAATTGGAACTTCTTACTAATGATATAGAACAGCTTCTGAAAAATGATTTTTCTGTGTTCATCCAGTCCGATAATAAGAGCCAGAGCAACCGTATGCAGACGATGCTTTCGGAATATTCAGACAGAATTCATTTTCATGTCGGGGTATTTCAAAAAGGATTTATTCTTGAAGATGCTCAGCTCGCATTTTTTACAGATCATGAAATTTTTAACCGGTACAGGCAGAAGCGAAGATTCGCTCATTTCAAGAAAGCAGAGGCGCTTTCCGACTACGAAGCTCTCAATCCCGGTGATTATATCGTTCATATAGATTACGGGATCGGGATTTTTCAGGGAATCGAGAATATCTCGGTTCAGGAACGGAATATGGACTGCCTGCTGCTCCAGTATGCAGATAATGACAAAGTCTATGTTCCGACAGATCAGCTTCAGCAGGTTGCCAAATTTGTTACTCAGGAAGGCATCATTCCGGAGCTGCACAAGCTGGACGGCACGCGCTGGGAAACCACAAAAAAGAAGCTCAAAAAAGATGTGGAACAGATCGCTGCTGATCTGCTTTATCTCTATGCCCAAAGAAAAATTGCTGCCGGCTATGCATTTGCGGAAGACACCGAGTGGCAGAAAGACGTGGAATCCTCTTTCATCTACGAAGATACAGTTGACCAAATAAAAGCTACAGAAGAAGTGAAGGCAGACATGGAAACTGCGATCCCTATGGAACGCCTTATCTGTGGTGATGTGGGTTTTGGAAAAACAGAAGTGGCAATACGGGCAGCATTTAAAGCAGTAATGGACAGCAAACAGGTTGCATTCCTCGTCCCAACCACGATTCTCGCAGAGCAGCATTATGTGACCTTTTCTGAACGTCTGAAGGATTATCCAGTTCGTATTGAAATGTTGAGCAGATTTGTGACACCTTCTGCACAGAAAGTAATTACTGAACGGATCAAATATGGAGAATCAGATATCATAATCGGCACACACCGCCTGCTTTCCAAAGATGTAGAATTTAAAGAACTCGGGCTTATTATTATCGATGAAGAACAGCGCTTTGGAGTACGGCATAAAGAAAGACTGAAAGCACTCAAACATAATGTGGACGTGCTTATGCTGTCCGCAACTCCTATTCCGAGGACACTGAACATGGCTCTCGCCGGCGTAAAGGATATGACGATCATGAACGTACCTCCGGAAAATCGCCTTCCTGTACGTACTGCGGTGGTCGAATACAATGAGGAGCTGATCATATCTTCAATCCGCAGGGAGATCGACAGGCAAGGGCAGATTTTCTTTCTTCATAACAGGGTTGAGACAATTTATGGCATGGAAGAAAAATTGAGTGCGCTTATGAAGGATATAAGCTTCCGTGTTGCTCATGCACAAATGCCTGCAAGGGAACTCGAGCAGGTGATGATGGATTTTTATCATCACCAATTTGATGTGCTTGTGTGCACCACCATTATTGAATCGGGCATTGATATTCCCAATGTGAATACCATAATAATAAATCGTGCTGATAAATTCGGACTGGCACAACTCTATCAATTGCGGGGTCGGGTCGGACGCTCGGACCACCAGGCATATGCCTATCTTATTGTGCCCAAGAAGATCACGAAAACTGCGTATGAGCGGCTAAAAACTATTGAACAGCATGAAGCTCTCGGCTCGGGATTACATATCGCAATGCGGGATCTCGAAATACGCGGTGCAGGAAACATTCTCGGCAAGAAACAGCACGGAATTATGAACACGATCGGCATGAATTTCTATAATCAGCTCCTGAAACGAGCTATTGAGAAGATCAAAAAAGGGGAGGACAGAGATATTTTTGATACTGAGCGCTATCACACAAAAATACAATGCGAAATTCCCTTTTCTTTGCCGGAATATTTTATCGAGGATGATGCGATCCGCCTTGATTTTTATAAACGCCTGAATAATGCTGAAGACGATACTCAGTTTCAATCTTTGCAGGATGAAATGCGCGACCGGTTTGGTCCACTCCCACAAGCTGCACGATATGTTTTTCACTACTTTCATGTGTCGTACTGGGTGGCAAAGTATTCCATCTCCTCCTTATTTATCGGAAAAAGAAAGATCACGATAGAAGTAGATTCCACAGTGCTGACGAAAACCAAAATCGAAGATATCATAAAAAATATTCCACATGATGTCCAATTCAGCATGACAAAAGGAGCAAAAATCACGATCAAGCTCTCCCACAATAAAATTGACAGTTTCAAGGAGAACTTTGAGGTTTGCATTCAAATGATTAAAATATTAGGTAAGAAAAACCCTGATCGAACATAAAAAGGATTTACATGAAAAAATATACCAAAATAATTCTCATAGTTATAGTTATCATCGCTGCGGCACTAATCATAATAAATAATTTTGTGCGAAAAGATACAGATGCACTTCTTGCAAAAGTAAATGATAAACCGATTTACTTTTCTGAAGTAGAAAACACAGCCGCCATGTATAATATGGAACTCACTCAGAAAGATGCCGTTCTCATTCTCGACCAACTTATCAATAATAACGTTGCTCAGATATATGCACAGAAAACGGGAATGGTTAATGAGCCCGGATTCAATACGGATTTCGACTGGCAAAAAAATGAGGTCCGCAAGGAACTGCTCATTAACACAATGCTCGAGGATATTGTAAAAACCAACATCACTATTTCTGATGACGAACTGCTGGAATATCTTGATAAGAATCCTTTTGTGAAGATCAGAACGATTTTCATCCCCGTAAAAGATGATACTGTAAAAGCAGAAACAGAAATTAACCAGGCGTATGAAAAACTTGAGAATGGCGCTGACTTTGAAGGTCTGCAAAAAAAATATACGGATAAAGCATACCGCACACCGAACAATAAAGCAGAGCTTATCAAAATGGAAGTACTACAAAATATCATACCCTATGAAAGCACTGTTCCGGCGATTGGTGAATTTACTGAGCCAGTGCTCACGAACTACGGCTATTACATAATAAAACGATATGATGATCCTACTCTCAAAGAAATAAGAGAGGAAGCGGGAACCACTATCCAAAATGAGAAAGAGCAGTCTTATCTCAATGAATATCTTGAATCCTTTAAAAAGGACATCGTGATAAATGATAAGAATCTTGAAAAAGGGCTTGCCTCTCAAACCGATACAAATGATGAACTTGTCGTTGCCCAAAAAGGAGATATGAAGCTTCTTTTCGGCATGCTCAAAAAATATCTCGACTTCTTCCTCACAACAGAACAAAGGGTGAATCTTGGATTTCTCGACTATAAGGATATCACCACACAGATCGCCCTGCAAGAGTTCCTCTACAGAACTGCGCTCAATGAAAACTATGAGTCGTCAATGAACTTTATTTCTCAATGGGAAGCACAGTCACAGGAATTCGACACGAATTGGAATGATTACGTCGTTCAGCAGGTTTATAATGATGTTATCAATCCCGCAATGCAGGTCAGCGAAGCTGAAATCCAGAATTTCTATGATGCTCATAAAGGTGAGTTTATGGTGGAAAACGTTCAGCAGCCCCTCTCCGAAGTTCATTATGATATTAGTCTTGAACTGACCAATCAAAAGTATACGGACTGGTTCACCAATGTTATCAATGAATATGACATAATTATTGAAAAATATGAAGAAAACTTTTAGTTTATTGCTGTGCCTGATTCTTATCTTATTGATCCTCCAATGCAATAAAGAGGAGAGTAAGAAGGGCATCGTCGTGGCGGAAGTGAACAATGATAAACTCTATGAACACGAATTCCGCTCTCTTTTCACAGAAGAAGAATGGTTGAAAGCTACCCCCGAAGAAAAGAACCAGGTCATCAATGATTGGATAGAGATCACCCTTCTTGCACAGGAAGCGGAAAAGCTCGGACTGGATAAAATTCCGGAAGTGAAATTCAATATCAAATATGCGGAAAGAACTCTCCTTGCAAATGAAATCCTCGCCAAAAAACTCAAGGATGTTTCTGTGTCACGAGATGAAGTTCTGGAATACTACAACATGCACAGAAATGATTTTCTCACAGACAGAACTTTATACAAGATCCAGCAATTCATTGTACCAACCTGGGCTATCGCCGACTCTGCTATAAAACTTTTTAACGAAGGCGAAGCTTTTTATACCGTTGCAAAAAATATTGGCTCGAATTATCTTGTAAGAACAATATCAAAAAACGAGGTCACATCACCATTCTGGGAGTTCGTTTCCGGTATGAGCAAATGGCATATTCGCATTATTGAAGATGAAGCGAAACTCAAGATCGTCCAGCTTCTTGATGTTGTGGAAGAAAGTGCCCCGGTACCTTTCCAGGAGATAAGCGACTCTCTTCTTATACAACTTCTGGAGATCAAGCGGGAAGAATTTTTGGCGAATGCCCTGGATAGTCTGGAAATCAGTTACAAAGTTAAGATTTATTAGGAAAAGTATGAAATTTTTACAAACTCTCTTATTCATTTTTATTCTGACCATCAGTAGCGTGCTCTCTGCAGAAGAAGTTGACGGCATCGCTGCGATCGTTGGCAATCAGATCATTCTGAAATCAGAAATTGAAACAAATTATCAGGAACTGAAAGCATCCTCAACACTTGGAGAGAATGTGACAAAAGAAAGCATTCTGCGGTTGCTGATCGAGGAAAAACTTATAACAGAAAAAGCAGAGCGAGACGATATCACTGCATCAGATGGTGAGATTGAAATGCAGCTTGAACGCGTTATGCAAAATATCATAGCGCAGTTCCCCACGTATCAGGATTTCCTGCAAGTGCTCCAAAAGGAAGGGCTTTCTGTAGATGAATTAAAAGAACGCTATAGAGATCAAATCGCAAAGCAGGTTGTGCGGGATAAATTACTGCAGCAAGAGGTTTTTTCTCAAATTGATGTCTCTGAATACGAAAAGAGACAGTACTTCG
>CAYUTH010000003.1:37870-39355 GCA_964447485.1 uncultured Candidatus Cloacimonadota bacterium
ACTCATTTGGACAGCTTTCCGGACAGACCGAAAATGGTAAGGATCGCAGAAATATCTATAAAACCGGCTATGGGTAGCGAGAGTCTTGATGAAGCACTCAAGAAAATCGAGAATATCCAGGATGAATTGAACAAAGGCGCTGATTTTGAGACCCTTGCACAAACATACTCAGATTGCCCTTCGGCAGCTCAAGGTGGTGACCTTGGGTACTTCGCCCGAGGACAAATGGTTCCCGAATTTGAGGAAGCTGCCTTTGCACTCGAAATCGGTGAAGTAAGCGAACCGGTTCTTACTGAATTTGGCTACCATCTCATCAGGGTAGATGATAAACGAGACGGCGAGATAAAAGCACGTCATATTCTTATCGAAGCGGCAATGTCCGACAGTGATAAAGAGAAGATCACTGAACTTATAGATGAAGTGTATCAAAAATTGCAAAATGGCGCTGATTTTATGGAATGTGCGAGACAATATTCCACACCAAATGAAGATACTGACGAAGAGGTTGTCATTAATGAATATCCCGTTGACCAATTAGCTCAAATACCCCAGATCGGTGCGTATATTGAGAACTTGCAAGAGGGTAAATTTACTGAAGCGCTTGAAATTGATGATACCTATTATATCTTTAAGAATATCGGATATGCAGAGCCGCGCCCATACACCTATGATGAAATAGCACCACAATTAGAACAGATCGTATTTCAGCAGAAGCAGCAAGAAGGGATCGATGAATGGATAACGAAACTGAAAACCGAAATTTATGTGAAAGTGATTGAATAAATTTTATCTTCTTATAAATTGAAAGGCTCGATTTCGCAATCGAGCCTTCTTTATTTTGGTCTATGATTTAAGGTACGATCCTCCTGCCCATTGCATCGCTTCTCCCGGGAGAATTATCATAAATTTCTGAAACATAATATATTACTGCAGGATAATCCCGGGAAAATTTTCCATGAAAATAGCTATGCACATCATTGATATAACGCACAACCAATTTCTCATATTCTGTCAGGTCGGGATCGTCAGGATGAAGCAAACGGGCAATGGTTTTCAGTTTATAAGAGGGAATATCCAGGAATACGATCGTTGAGGAAGGATCAGTCATCTGGTTAAGGAATGTTTGCGTTTCAAATTCCGGAGTTGAATATAATTCGAGAGAAACCTGCCTGTCTTTATCGAAGAGTGAGTCAACATTGGTATAGAAAAAGCGAAGTGTTTCCAGTTTTTGCACAAATGACGAATCGGAAGTATCTTTCATTAATTGGATGAGTTCCGGGAGTTTCTCCGCTTTCGGCAAAAACCCCATTCCTTTGACTGCATTGTTCAGTTTGAATTGAGAATCATCACGCTTATTACCATATGTCGCAACGATGCCGTTGTGTGGTCCGGCAAGTTCCGGCGGTTTCATCTGCAAGAATCTATCAAGGGTTTCAATCCTTTTTCCCGCATCCCATTCCATGAATTTCTCTGGAAATTCCACAA
>CAYUTH010000004.1:0-34109 GCA_964447485.1 uncultured Candidatus Cloacimonadota bacterium
AAGGAAGACGGTACGCGCATCGATATTTCTATTGGCGATAATGTCGGCGATCCTGTCTTCACTTTTGCCGATCTTCGTCCACATCTTGCGAAAGATTATAATGATAAAAAAATCTCGGAAGCTATTGATGCAGATAAACTACAGCTTCTTTTTGGCTCAATCCCTTTCCCTGATGATGAGATAAAAGATGCCGTCAAACTGAACTGCTTGAATATTCTCCATGAGAAATATGGCATCACTGAAGAAGATTTTATCAGTGCGGAAATTGAAATTGTTCCTGCTTTTTTCAGCAAGGATGTGGGTATTGATGCAAGCATGGTCGGCGCATACGGACAGGATGACAGAGTTTGTTCCTATACTGCTCTGCGCGCACTCCTGGACATAGATGAACCTGCTCTTCCTTCAATCGTATTTCTGGCAGACAAAGAAGAAATAGGCAGTGAAGGAAACACGGGTGCCCGTTCTGATTTTATTATTGATTTTATTTCTGATATTATTGAATTCCAGGGACATGACAGTTCAAAAATTTTAAGAAAAGTCTTAACAAAAACCAATATTCTATCCGGCGATGTCACTGCTGCGATAAATCCCTCCTTCAAAGAAGTGCATGAACCTCAGAATGCACCACTCCTGGGATCAGGAGTCTGCCTGACAAAATTCACCGGCTCCAAGGGAAAAAGCGGCTCAAACGATGCACATCCGGAATTCATTGCAAAATTGCGCGCACTTTTTAATGCGCATAATGTCAATTGGCAGGTCGGCGAACTCGGCAAAGTTGATGTAGGCGGAGGCGGTACGATCGCAAAATTTATGGCTGAACACAATGCAGAAGTCATTGACTGCGGCACGCCACTTCTTGCAATGCACTCTCCTTTTGAGATTTCAAGCAAAGGAGATATTTATTCAACATATAAAGCTTATAAAATATTCTTCGAACATTACGGGGGTTAACGGTGAAAAAATTATATGTATTCGGATTATTACTCTTACTTCTTCTGGCTCATTGCGCGCAACAAAAGCCCTATACTGATATCCAGCAGCCAGTAAATCAAACTGAGCAGCAGATGCAGTATCTGGCTGAAGTGATCAAAATGAACTCCGATGCAATAGACCAGCAGGAAAAGCAATTTTCCGGTGATCTTCAGATGCTCAACAGCAAATTAGATCAGATCATCGTGCTACAATCGAAAGTATCAAATTTAGAAGTAAAAGTTAACACACTCGAATCCAAGATTGAAACACAAAACCAGATCCTTGCTCAACTCAGATCAAATCCGGCTGTTGCAGACAATACTCAAACAAAACCTGTGACACCATCAAATGAAATCACTCCCGAAAGACTCTATCAGACAGGACGGCAGTATTACGTTGATAAGGATTTCAGAAAATCGATCTCAACATTCTCAGAATTTATTAAAGAATATCCTCAAAACGATCTCACATCAAATGCGCAGTATTGGATCGGTGAATGCTATTACTCGCTTGATCAGTTTGAAACAGCCATTTTCAACTTTGACAAAGTGGTGATCAATTATCCTGATTCTAATAAAATCGTTGACGCAAAACTCAAAATTGCGCTGTGCCTGATCGGTATGGAGCAATATACCGGAGCGCTTACTCAGCTGAGAGAGATCCAAAAACAGTATCCTGATTATGAGCGCCTGGATATCGTGCGCGAAAGAATTGTCATGCTGGAGAACCGATAACATGAAAAAATATGTACCACCAATTCTTATATTGCTGCTCTTCACCTCATTATTTCTTGTCAGCACCTCTTATACACAAACTCCTTCTCCCATGAGTTGGGATGAAGAAGACGATGTCACGTATGAAAAACCTTTTGAGCTTCCGAAAGGTGATTTCGATCCTCATGAAAAAATGATAGAAGCCGATGACCTTTATCAAAGAAGGAAATTCAACAAAGCCAGAGATATATATGAGATCGTCACGTATATGAGCAAGGGTGATACGCTTGTCAAACGAGCTCAATACCAGCTTGCAAACTGTTATTTCAATATGAAATTGTATGAAGATGCGATCTTTGAATTTGAACAACTCATGCGCCTGTTCCCATACTCTCAGTATAATGAAGATGCCAATTTCAAGATCGGCTCCGCCTGGTTCAAATTATCTTATCCCCCCGCATATGATCAGCAGGAAACGATCAATGCTCTCCAGCAGTTCAATCATTTTATGGCTCAATACCCGGAATCAGAACTTATTGTCAACGTCGAAAACATGAAGACTACTTGCATTAACAAGCTTCTTGAAAAGAAATATCTCAACGCTCATATTTATTACATGATGGGATATTATAATGCATCTCTGATGTATCTTAATGAAATTTTTGATGAGAATATTCCTGGCGAGATCGACGAAAATGCACTTGAACTCGCTGCGAAAATATATATCAAGAAAAGGATATGGGATAAACTTGCAGATATTGGCGCACAGCTCTCTGCAAAGTATCCCGAATCTGCATTCATAGAAAAAATTAACGCTCATACAACAAACTGATCATGAGATTGGGAATACTCGGTGGCACCTTTGATCCAATCCATTGCGGCCACCTCCGGATGGCAAAATATTGCCGCGAAAAACTTCAACTGGATAAAATTTTCTTCATTCCCGCCGGCAATCCGCCCCACAAAAAACCACAAACCCCATTTGATCTAAGAGTTCAGATGCTCCGCGTGGCTCTGACCGGATATCCAAATTTTGAAATCAGCGAACTGGAAAAACAGGAACACGCCCAGGATTTTACCTACACATATTACACACTGGAGAAAATGAAAAAAGAACATCCTGATGATGAACTCTATTTTCTCATGGGTGAGGATAATGTGTCGGAAATCTCAACATGGTTCAAGTATAATGAGTTGCTCGAACTGGCTAAATTCATTATTATAAGCAGACCATCGGATCGGACAGATCATTCTCATGATTTTTCTTTCAGCGGTGAACTTTCATTTCTGGAAATGCCAAAAATTGACATCTCTTCACAGTGCATCAGGAATATGCGCTCTCAAGGAAAGTCCATTCACGGACTGGTTCCTGAAAAAGTTGAAGAATTCATTAATAATTTTAATTTATATAAATAAAGAGGTAACATGACTAAGAATGTGTATTATTTTGGTAAAACAAAAACCGATGGAAATAAATCCATGAAGGAAATTCTTGGAGGCAAAGGAGCAAACCTCGCAGAAATGTCAAATCTCGGCATTCCTGTTCCTCCCGGTTTTACGTTATCAACAGAAATTTGTGACTATTTTAATAAACATGACCAACACTATCCTTCAAATTTGAAAAAAGAAGTCGAAGATAATCTTGAGCTTCTGGAGAAGGAAATGGATTTGAAGTTTGGAGATGCACATAAACCGCTCCTTCTTTCCGTCCGTTCCGGTGCAGCGGTTTCCATGCCCGGCATGATGGATACAATCCTTAATCTCGGGCTGAATGACAAGTCGGCAAAGGGTTTTGCAGAAACTACAGGAAATGCAAGATTCGTTTGGGATGCCTATCGCAGGCTTATTCAGATGTTCGGAAATGTTGTTCATCAAATAGATTCCGAGCTCTTTGAAGATGTGCTTTCACGTATCAAGAACATGAAAAAAGTGACACTCGATATAGATTTGAGTGCGGACGATCTTAAACTTGTTGTCGAGCAATACAAAGAAATCTATAAAGATGAAATGGGTGAAGAATTCCCTCAAAATCCCAACGATCAGCTCTGGTCAGCGATCGACTCTGTTTTCAAATCATGGAGTAATGCCCGAGCAGAAAAATACCGTGAGTTGAACAACATCACAGGGCTTCTTGGCACAGCGGTGAACGTCCAGGCAATGGTCTTCGGAAATATGGGAGAAGACTGTGCAACAGGTGTTGCTTTCACTCGAGACCCTTCCACTGGCGAGGATAAATTCTTTGGAGAATTCCTTGTAAATGCTCAGGGTGAGGACGTGGTCGCAGGAACCCGCACTCCACAGGAAATCACAAAGGAAAATTCTATTCGTTGGGCAAAAAATAATAATATATCTGAAAAGGTGAGAGTAGAAAAATATCCTTCTCTCGAAGAATTGATGCCGAAAGTATACAAAGAGCTTTTTGCAATACAAAGAAAATTAGAAATTCACTACAAAGATATGCAGGATCTTGAATTCACTATTCAGAAAGACACTTTATTCATTCTTCAGACCAGAACCGGTAAGCGCACCGCAAATGCAGCAGTGAAAATTGCAGTCGATATGGTAAAAGAGAAAATGATCGATAAGGACACTGCACTCATGCGTGTCGAGCCGGATCAGCTTAACCAGCTTCTCCACCCAAGTTTTGATGATAAAGAAAAGGTAAAAGCAGAAGAAGAGAATCGTTTTCTTGCAAAAGGATTGCCTGCATCTCCTGGCGCTGCTGTCGGCAAGGTCGTTTTCTGCGCTGACGAAGCAGTTAAATGGAAAGAGCGAAATGAAAAAACTATCCTTGTACGAACCGAAACCTCTCCGGAAGATATCTCTGGAATGGATGCCTCTCAAGGCATTCTTACTGTGCGTGGCGGTATGACATCTCATGCTGCAGTTGTCGCACGAGGAATGGGGAAATGCTGTGTAGCAGGTTGCGGAGATATTAGTATTGATGTAAAGGCTAAGAAATTTTTTGTTGATGACCATGTGATAAAAGAAGGTGACTTCATTTCTTTAGATGGCTCTACGGGTGAAGTATTTGAAGGTAAGATCGGCACAAAATCTCCGGAATTTACTGAAGAATTCGAGCAACTTATGAAATGGGCTGACCAAAAAGCACGGCTTCATGTTCACGCAAATGCTGATACTCCAAAAGACTCTGAAATCGCACGAAATTTTGGCGCAGTCGGGATTGGTCTTTGCAGGACAGAGCACATGTTCTTTGGTGAAAATAGGATTGACTTCGTCCGCGGTATGATCCTTGCTGACTCACCTGAAGAAAGAAAATATCCACTTGAAGAATTGAAAAAGAATCAGATCGAAGACTTCAAGGGAATTCTTGAAGTAATGCAGGGACTTCCCGTGACTATCCGCCTCCTCGATCCACCCCTTCATGAATTTCTCCCTGACCTAAAAGACGACGAAGAGATTCAAAAATTAAGCAAGACCTTCAAAAAATCAACTCAGGATATAAAAGCGAGGATCAACCAACTCAAAGAATTCAATCCGATGCTCGGACACAGGGGCTGCCGACTCGGTATAACTTTCCCGGATATTTATGACATGCAGATCGAAGCAATAATTGAATCTGCTTGTTCTCTCAAAAAGAAAGGTATTGACGCAAAACCGGAAATAATGATTCCACTCGTGAGTGACGTGAATGAATACGACTTTATAGAAAAACGGACCCGAGTTATTGCTTCCCGGATTATCGAAAAAAATGGCATCGACCTGCACTATAAAGTTGGTACAATGATTGAAATACCACGGGCGTGCCTTGTCGCTGATGAGATCGCCGAACACGCAGAGTTCTTCTCCTTCGGTACGAACGATCTTACTCAGATGGGTTTTGGGTTCTCAAGAGATGATTCGAGCAAATTCCTCAAACAGTATAAAGAAATCGGCATCTTTAGCCGCGATCCATTCCAGGCACTCGACCAAAAAGGCATTGGTGAGTTGATAAAGATTGCGATCGAAAAAGGAAGAAAAACAAATCCTAAACTAATAATAGGCATCTGCGGAGAGCACGGAGGAGAGCCCAGTTCTGTAGAATTTTGTCATAGAATTGGCTTGAATTATGTAAGCTGTTCCCCTTTCCGTGTTCCAATCGCGCGTCTTGCTGCAGCACAAGCTGTAATTAAAAATCCAAAATAATATGAATATTATTCAGTTCTTTAATAACCGCATAAAACGAATGAATATTTTTAATCTCAAATTAGCGCAGGTCGCTTCTGCACTTGTTATGTGGATCGTTATCAAGCTGTTTCCCGTGCTTGCAAAAGTTGACTATGTTTGGCTCATTATACCAATAGTGCTCATCGCGATTCGTTTGTTTTATGTAGTTTTTGTAAAAAAAGAAACATAAACTCGGTCGGGTGATTAGCTCAGCTGGTTAGAGCGCTACGTTCACATCGTAGAGGTCACTGGTTCGAATCCAGTATCACCCACCATTTTTACACACACTATAATTCTATACAAGTTAATAAACTTGTAATTATAATTGACAAGCTAATTGGCTTGTATTTCTTTTGGGATTGTGAAAATAAATAATCAATATTTTGCTATTTTGACTGGTGATATAGTAAAATTTTATACTTATATGTAATGAAAATTCAAATAATCTAATGCACATAGAAACAGAATTTTTCAGTGACGATTATTGTGCAGTTAGTTAAAAATTCAAAGTATTAAAGATAAGGTTGACTCTAAATGGTTTGATATAGATTAAGGTTCTGGTTATGGAATCTTGTAAATAGGAAACAAAAAGAGGGTTGGAGGAAAGTAGATAGATAAAATCAAATATTGATGTAGAACTTCTAAATTTTATCTATAATTATAATTTTATTTATTCAATTCTATATCACATATTAATACAATTAACAAGAAGTTCTTCCTATAGAAATTGCCACAAAAATTAAATAGATTGCCCATGCCATCCCTATACCTAATAACTTAAAAACTCCGTACCGATTTTGCCTGAAAACAGACAAATAAACAGGAATTAGAAGACAAATCCATAATATAAACATTACAGAAGAGAAAACAAAAGCATAAGGAGAGTTCATAGCATCTAATACAATCTCGACACCTAAAACTGGTATAAACATAGGCAATATTATTTTTACTAATTCTATTCGTTTATTTTTATTCATTGGTGGAATCAACAATTCCTTAAACAAAGGTATTGCTTTTGCAAAAAGTGGCAATGAAACCATAGCTACAATTATAACTCCCCATATAAATAGTTTATTCATAATTTCAATTCCTTTAATACAGAATTTCGGGACATATTAATTCAGAAACTATATGTGCTACTATGGTGGTTCCTATTCCTCCAACGAAATCAGTCCCCGCTGCTACAATAAGGTTTAATAAATGGCTCCAGATTCCTAATACAATTCCTTCTCCTTCAATTTCTTGTACTATATAATTAAGAAACTGATGGTTAAGTGCAGCAATTTTTATCGGTGAAGGTGAAAGTTCCTGTCTATACGCTTCAATTTCATTAAGGATGGGTAAGCTCTCCATATTTGTTGATATTTCACCTTCAAATACTTCTCCCATAGTTTCAATTTTAATTTGATATTGTTTATCCCCTGAATAAGTTATGTTAGGGTTTGGATCAGCGATTAAAATTTTTAAATAATGATCTGGCTTTATGGGACAACTAATATTAAGAAAGCACTTATGATCATCTGTAAAATATTCTGAACAGCTCAGTTGCTTTACGCCTTTATAATATAATTCAAGTATTCCCTCATTTTGTCCTATTTTTTTAAATTCGGTTACTATCTTGTTATTATGTTGGTCATACCCGGTAAATATTAACCCATAAGATGTACTATCTTTGGTAATGTTATCGACTTCTGATATTCTATCATCCGGAGTCCAAAGAACATATGGACTAACCTCTCCTTGCTCTACTTGATTATAAAAAATGAATGTGGTTCTGAAAAAATCAATAACATTAGAATAAGAATCACAAAACGCTAAGGAATAAAATACACCACATAGAATAAAACATGATAAAAAAATAGCATACTTTACTCTTTTAAAGTTTCTAAAAAATAATTTCTTTATTTCTCTACCTCAATGTACTTTTATTTGTATTTTATAATATAGAGAAATTATAACTACTGTCAATAAAAAAATGTTGCTAATTAAATATCCTTTAATTATATAAAAAAACTTGATTCATTCTAACCCTCTTAAAATTTGAAGCAAAATATTTGGAGTACATATTGTCATTTGTAAGCAGTCTAAAGAAGAAACTTTCCAAGACGCACAATTCCTTTATTGCCCGTATAGCAGAGATCGTTCATTTAAGCGGCAGGATTGATGAGGAACTTATTGAAGATATCGAAGACATTCTTATTCAAGCAGATCTCGGCATTTCTATTACAGATAAGATCGTATCACAATTAGAAGAACAAATACGGCTTCATAAACTTTCGAGCTCGGATCAGGTATTTTCTGCGCTTGAAAATATAATTATTACCATTCTTCGGGATGAATATAAGGACGTTGATTCTATCGATTTTAATCCTCAGGAAAAGCCCTATGTGATGCTCTTTGTCGGAGTGAACGGAGTAGGCAAGACCACTTCAATTGCAAAATGTGCTCAGCGATATAAAAATAATGGGAAAAAGGTTCTTCTTGTTGCAGGTGATACTTTTCGAGCTGCCGCGATCGAGCAGCTTGAGTTCTGGGCAAAACGGATCAACGTCGCAATTATTGAGCAGGAATACGGCTCTGATCCATCTTCTGTGATCTTCAATGCAATGCAGTCCGCAAAAGCCCATTCTTACGATGTCGTTCTCATAGATACTGCAGGGAGACTTCATACGAAGATCAATCTGATGAGAGAACTCGAAAAAATTAAGCGAACTATCCAAAAACACATCCCTAAAGCTCCGCATCAAGTCCTGCTTGTCATCGATGCGACAACAGGTCAGAATGGCGTTCAGCAGGCAAAGAAATTCCTTGAATCCATACCAATCGACGGCATTATACTCACGAAACTTGACGGCACGGCAAAGGGGGGTGTTGCTCTTGGCATCAAAGACAGCCTTCAGATACCTATCAAAGCCATTGGTGTCGGTGAGCAAATGAACGATTTGAAGGACTTTGATGCAACAGAATTCGTGAAAGCAATTTTTGAATAATGAATATTTATAATTTTCAATTTTATATTTTAAATTTTAAATTCCAAAGGACTGATAATGTGTGCAAAAACCTTTAAGGGTGGTATTCATCCGCATGACCATAAACATTTTTCAAATCACAAGGCGATTGAGAAATTTCCAGCACCAGAAAAACTTTATATTCCTTTGATCCAACATATCGGTCGTCCCGCTGTACCCATTGTAAAAGTCGGAGAGGAAGTTAAAAAAGGTCAAAAGATCGCAGAAGCAAGTGGATTTGTTTCTATTCCTATGCATAGCCCTGTTTCAGGTAAAGTAATCAAGATCGGACCTTATCCGCATCCAACGGGAACAATTCAACAGGCAATCGAGATCGAGAATGACGGTAAGAACGCATGGATATCAAAACTTATCGACGATGAGCAGTATTTTTCATTGAGCATCGAGAAAATGAAAGAACGCATTCAGGAAGCAGGTATCTGCGGTATGGGCGGCGCGGGATTTCCCACACATGTGAAACTATCTCCTCCCGAAAACCGTCCGATTGACACAGTGATCCTGAACGGTGTCGAGTGCGAGCCATATCTTACCTCAGATCATCGTCTGATGCTTGAATATCCCGAAGAAATTATTGCAGGTTTGCGCATAATAATGAAAATTCTCGGTGCAAAGCGCGGATACATTGGGATCGAACTCAACAAAAAGAATGCTATTACTATTTTTAAGCAGATGCTCCGCGATCAGAAAAACATTAATGTGGTTCCCTGTATGCTCCGCTATCCTCAAGGAGCAGAAAAGCAGCTCATCTATGCAGTGACGAAACGCAAAGTGCCAGCTGGCGGACTTCCCATGGATGTGGGCGTTGTTGTCCAAAACGTGGGAACTGCCTTTGCAATATATGAAGCGCTTCGTTATCATAAACCCCTTATTGAGAGAATAACGACGGTAAGCGGAGCAATTGTAAATGAGCCAAAAAATCTTAAAGTGCCGATCGGAACACCTCTTTCCCAACTTCTTGAATTTTGTGGCGGAACATCAGAAGAAATAGGAAAGATAATTTCCGGTGGTCCTATGATGGGATTTGCGCTTCCGGGTCTTAATGCACCAGCGACGAAGACAACGTCGGGCTTTGTATTTATGGGTGAAAAAGAAGTTATCGATACGACCGAAGCTCCATGTCTGCGTTGCGGACGCTGTGTAGATGCGTGTCCGATGAATCTTTTACCTACATTTATTGCAGATAAGGTCAAAAACGGGCAGTATGAAGAAGCAATGAAATTAGGTGTTCTCGACTGTATTGAATGCGGTTCTTGCGGCTATGTGTGTCCATCTCATATTCAGCTCGTCCAATGGATCAAGATCGGCAAATTAGAAGTAAATAAACTTAAACACCAAGATAAATAGTTTTTGGAGGTTTCACACGTGAGTTTAGTGAATGTTTCTTGTTCTCCGCACCTGCATGAGCAGGTAAGTGTTCGTCGGGTAATGTGGACTGTTGTAATCGCTCTTCTGCCAGCGCTCCTTGCTGCATACCTTTTCTTTGGATGGCGATCTATCTGGATAACCATTCTCGGAGTGGTTGCTGCAGTAGGAACTGAAGCTCTTGTGCAATTTTTTACAAAAAGACCTGTCACGATCTCTGACGGCAGTGCAGTTGTCACGGGAATGCTCCTTGCTTTTAATCTTCCACCTCTTACTCCATGGTGGATACCTGTTGTCGGTTCCGTATTTGCGATCACTATCGGCAAGCAGATCTTTGGCGGATTGGGATACAATCCCGTGAATCCCGCACTTCTCGGTCGTGCCTTCCTTATGGCATCCTGGCCCGTGCAGATGACAACAGGATGGGCAACAAAGCTTGCAAATGCAGGTGTTGCGACCATTTCCGGTCTTAAGCAAACGCTGATCACAGGCGGAGATGCTCAGCTCCAAAATCTGATAACATCAGCGACGCCGCTTAACCTCGCTCAACAAATTCGCGGTGATATTATTGCCGGAACTGCTGGGGATTCAGCCAGAACTATTTTTCACCAGCTTTCATCCCTGGATTATATCAAAGAACTTTTTTGGGGTAATATCGGCGGATGTATCGGAGAGGTTTCAGCCGCTGCGCTGATCCTTGGAGCCGCCATCCTGGTGTATAAACATTATATTGAATGGCGGATACCCATCGGATATATCGGCACAGTTGCATTCCTGAGCTGGATGGTTGGCGGAATCGATGGGCTCTTTTCCGGTCCTATCTTATTCCACATTTTCTCAGGAGGACTTATTCTGGGTGCATTTTTTATGGCTACGGATATGGTCACCACTCCTGTGACCAAGAATGGGCGGCTTATCTTTGGCATTGGCTGCGGGCTACTCACTGTGGTAATCCGCACATGGGGAGGTTATCCCGAAGGTGTATCATATTCAATTCTTATAATGAATGTTGCTGCTCCGCTTATTGATAAAATAACTCCGCAAAAAACATTTGGGTATAGAAAGAAAGCCAAAAAGTAAGTATAAATTTTAAGGATAGTATGAAAGAATTTATTCGTCCAACGCTGGTTTTGCTGATTATCTGCGTGATCGCAGGAGCGATCCTTTCGCTTGTTTACAAGCAGACTGCTCCTCTCATAGCAGAAAACAAGCTGAAAACGGAAGAAGCTGCACGCAGACTTGTCCTCCCTGATGCTCAATTCTTCAAGCCGATTTCAGACAGCAGTACCGTACTTTTTTATGAAGGCTATTCAACCGACAGCACGCTCGTGGGTTATGTATTCTCTTGTGTTCAATACGGCTATAGCAACGACGTGAAAACGATTGTCGGGCTTACTCCAGAACTTATGATAAGTGCGATTACGGTTGTCTCTCAAGCAGAAACTCCCGGGCTTGGAGCGAACTCCACAAAACCAGATTTCACCGCGCAATTCTCCGGCAAGAATCCTGATAATATCTACGTTGATAAAGACGGTGGTGACATTCAATCTCTCACAGGCGCGACCATCACGTCCCGTGCAGTCACCAATGCAATTCGTGAAACTTTTCAAAAGCTTCGTGATAGATTATAGGCGAGGAAAATAATGAAAGCAATTCAAGAATTTACAAAAGGCATTATAAAAGAAAATCCTGTTTTCGTAATGGCACTCGGGCTATGTCCCACTCTCGCAGTCAGCACCTCAATTCAGAACGCCATCGGGATGGGAGCTGCAGCAACATTCGTTCTTGTGTGCTCGAATATAATGATATCTCTTTTAAAAAATTTAATTCCAAGCAAAGTTCGTATCCCCTGTTTTATCCTGGTTATCGCTTCTTTTGTGACAATTGTCGATATGGCCATGGAAGCGTATGTGCCACCTCTGCATAAAAGTCTCGGCATTTTCATTCCCCTCATAGTGGTGAACTGTATCATCCTTGGGAGAGCAGAAGCATTTGCCAGCAAAAACGGGGTGTTCAAATCCATGCTGGACGGACTTGGAATGGGACTTGGCTTTATGCTTGCGATTATGGTTATTGCGACTATCAGAGAAATTCTTGGTGTCGGCACGATTTTGGACATTCGCATTCTTCCTGCTTCTTACAAGCCGATGATAGTAGCAATTCTTCCTCCCGGTGCATTTATTACGATCGGTCTTTTAATGGGTTTATTAAATATTATTCAAAACAAGAAGAAATCTAAGGCGAATTAACAAGGAGCACATATGGATTTCTCAACACTTTTTATTATAATTATCGGATCGATATTTATTAACAACTTCGTTATCGCTCGTTTTCTTGGCTTATGCCCCTATATCGGCGTTTCAAAGAAGATGGACTCCGCGCTGGGCATGGGTATGGCAGTTATCTTCGTGATGACCATGGCGTCCACGATTACGTGGCTTATCTACACATTTTTCCTTAATAAAGCAACCAGCATTTTCGGCATTGATCTTACTTTTCTTAGAACGATAGCGTTTATTCTCAGCATTGCGGTGCTCGTGCAATTTGTCGAAATGGTGATCAAAAAAGCTGCGCCCGAACTCTACAAAGCACTTGGCATTTATCTCCCCCTTATCACCACGAACTGTGCAGTGCTTGGTGTTTCACTTCTTAATATAAATGAGAATTATAATTTTATAGAATCGATTGTGAACGGTGCTGCAGCAGGTGTCGGCTTCACTCTTGTTCTCGTGCTCATGGCTGGCATCCGCGAGCGCCTTGAATACAGCAAGGTTCCTAATTCCATGAAGGGAATGCCCATCTCATTTATTGTTGCCGGCTGTATGGCGCTTGCCTTTCTCGGATTTTCCGGAATGAAATTTTAATAAGGAGCACTCATGTTATTGGTTTCCATAATTGTTTTAAGCGTCCTTGGCATTTTGTTCGGGATTGCACTCTCCTTTGCCTCAAAGGTATTCCATGTTGAAACTGATCCTAAGATTGAACAGATCGAAGATGCTTTGCCCGGCGTGAATTGCGGCGCATGCGGATATCCCGGTTGCTCCGGATATGCAGAAGCAGTTGTTGTGTCCGGTGCTCCACCAAACCTATGTGCGCCCGGTGGTGATAACGTCGCAGCAAAGATCGCAGAGATCATGGGAACCAAGGCAAGCAAAAAAGAAAGAAATATTGCAGTTATACATTGTCAAAGCGGTGGAATAAATAACACAAATATAAAATTTGAAAATAAGGGCATTGCCACTTGCCAAGCATCAGTCCTGCTTTCCGGCGGACAAAATGCCTGCACTTTTGGCTGCCTTGGTTTTAATGATTGTTATCGAGCATGTATTTTTGATGCGATCTCTATTTATGAGAATAATATGCGCATTATCGACGAAGAGAAATGCACAGGTTGCGGCAAATGTGTGGAAGCATGCCCGAGAGATCTTATCGAGCTTGTACCTATCAGCAAAAAAGTACATATTCAATGCAAATCGCATGATAAGGGCAAGGATGCAAAAGCAAATTGCGGCAACAATACTGCGTGTATCGGGTGCGGTCTCTGTGTAAAGAAATGCCCTGTTGATGCGATCACTCTTGAAAATAATCTTGCAACGATCAATTATGAAAAGTGTGTCTCGTGCGGTTTGTGTGCGACTGTTTGCCCCACAAAAGCGATTGAGGATAGAATACAATCCCGTCCACAGCCTATTATTATTGAAGAGAAATGCATCGGTTGTACAATATGTGCGAAGAAATGCCCGGTAAATGCAATCGAGGGCAAGGTAAAAGAAGTTCATAAGATCGACAAGGAGAAATGTATTCAGTGTGGTATTTGTATTACAGCATGTCCAAAAAAGGCAATTGAAACGAAAGCATAATAAGTTAATTCACCACAGAGAACACAGAGACCACAGAGGATAAAAAGTTATTAAATTTAAAACATATTATACTCGCCACTAAGTTAAACTTGGTGGCGTTTTTATTATTACCCTCTCTTTAAAATGTAACGCATGATTCCAATCTTGCGTGCTCAACATCAGAATTTTGAGTTACTTTTTTCATGCGTTATGGACCACTCCATGACGAATTTCACTTCGTTTCAATTATAATTTGACATAAAAATATTAACCACATGATTTACTTTAAATTTCTATATAGCAAGAAAAGGAAGTAATATGATCAAAAAGAACATTAATGATATTACTATAGAAAATATCGAAGCACTCAAAATTAACGGTGTGTCCGAAGGAAAAACAATTGAATATAAAAGTCAGTTGCCTGGAAATCCCAATACTGATAAAATCCGATTTCTCGCAACTGTGTCATCATTTGCAAACACAAATGGTGGTGATATTATATATGGAATCAAGGAATCAGCGGGGAAACCATCATCTATTAACGGTGTAATAATCCCTAATCTTGATCAGGAAAAACTTAGGTTAGAACAAATTATTCGGAATGGTATTGAGCCCAGTATACCAAGCGTACAGTTACACGAAATAAATCTGAAGAATAACAGCTATATTTTAATTATTAGAATACTCAAAAGCTGGAATGCTCCACATCGAGTAACATTAAATAAACATTCAAAATTTTATGGGCGTAATTCTGCAGGCAGATATGAATTGGATGTAAGTGAGTTAAAAACATCTTTTTTACTAACCGAAAATATAGCTAATCGAATTAGAAATTTTATTGCAGAAAGAATTACAGCAATTTATGCAGATGATACACCCATCCCTTTAAGTAAAGGTGCAAAGGTCTTGATGCATCTTATACCTTTGTCATCATTTACTCAAAGAGAATTGATTGGTATTAATGATTGTCGCAGACATCAGAATAACTTACTACCACTTGGCAGCAGTGGGTGGTCGCCCTGGATAAATATTGATGGATTCTTAACATATAATGGCAATATGGATGATACCTCTAGTGCGTATGCTCAATTGTATAGAACAGGAGTAATTGAAACTGTTCGTAGTATTGAATTGTGGCACAATGAACCGTATATCCCAAGTACATCAATTGAGGAATATATTTTACATGCTTTTCAATCATATTTACGTATTTATAAAGATATTGGAATTGAAACTCCTGTATTCGTTTTTCTTTCTTTTCTTGGAGTTAATAAATATATTCTCGGCGTTAATTTACATGATCACAGAAAGCATACTGTTGATCGAGATCTCATTCAATTACCGGAATTAATCATTGAAACTTATGATATTGATGCACTAAAAATATTTAAACCTCTCTTTGATATGATATGGAATGCATGGGGATATGATAGGTGCTATAACTACGATGACAAAGGAAATTGGGTTGGATAAAGCTAAATCTCGTTGCAAATTTGAACTTTGTAATGAGTACCCTTAGCTAATAAAAAAAATAAAGCGGACAATCTCTCGACCATCCGCTTATTGTAATTGTATAGGAAGGAGTACTATGAATGTACCTGCTCACAATTACGAAAAACTATTGGGTTTGAAAGTTTTTAAATCCTCCATCTCTCCATGAACCAAATAGACAATCCGCTCACAAATATTTGCCACACGATCTGCTATTCGTTCGAGATCATGGGCAATCCAGAGGAAGTATGTTCCTACTTTAAAACGCTTTGGGTTCTCCTTCTCGTAGGTCACGATCTCATCAAATATTTTATTATAAAAATTATCCACGACATCGTCATGTTTGAAAATTTTAAGCGCTTCTTTGATATTCCTTGCAATATATGCCTGGATACTCCCTTTTATCATACCCAGCACTGCCTGTGACATGTCAAAAACGGTCTGTAGTGTTCTCATCGGAGGTTCGGATTCCAGGCGCAGCATTACTTTGGCAATGCCCTGAGCGTGATCTCCCATTCTCTCAAAATCCGTAATGATGTTCAGGGATGCTATGATCTCGCGCAGATCTGTTGCAACCGGTTGCTGGGTTGCAATAAGCATGATGCACTTCTCTTCTACTTTCCAGCGTTTTTTATTGATATTAATATCCCGTGAGATAACATCATATGCCTTCTCGGAATCGTGCTTCATCAGTGCATCGATCGCATCGAAGAGAGCTGTCCAGACCATCTCTCCGATCGATATTGCGCCCTGTTCGATCTCTTTTAATCCTTCGATATATTGTTCTCTAACCATGGTAACCTCTTCTATTAACCAAATTTCCCGCTTATGTATGATTCGGTCAGTTTATGCTTTGGGTTCATAAAAACCTGTTCTGTTTCACCGTATTCGATCAGTTCTCCAACATAAAAAAATGCAGTATGATCAGACACACGAGCTGCCTGCTGCATATTATGAGTGACAAGTATGATTGTATATTTCTCTTTTAACTTTTCCATTAATTCTTCGATTTTGAGCGTGCCTGCAGGATCGAGTGCAGAAGCCGGCTCATCCATCAGAACAATTTCAGGTTCCACTGCGATAGCCCGAGCTGTGCACAACCTTTGCTGTTGCCCGCCGGAAAGAGACATTGCAGAATCATGAAGACGGTCTTTTACTTCTTCCCATAGAGCGGTATCTTTAAGACTCTGCTCAACGATCTCAGGAATTTTATTCTTTTTGACCTGATTTATCTTTAAACCATATGCGATATTATCGTATATCGATTTCGGGAAAGGATTCGGACGTTGGAATACCATGCCCACTTTTTTCCTTAATGCAGTAATATCTGTCTTCGGTTTATAAATATCATCGTCGTCGATAAACACCGAACCTTCGATTCTTGTGGTAAGGATCAGGTCGTTCATTCGATTCAGGCAGCGAAGAAAAGTCGATTTTCCGCAACCTGATGGACCCATTATTGCAGTGATCGATTTTTCTTTAATCTTGAGATTCAAATCTTTGAGAACATGTTTTTTTCCAAACCACAGATTCAAATCTTCTGTGTTCACAATCACATCATTTACCATGTTTTTGCCTTTCTCGCTCTATATCTAATGATAATGGCAATCAAATTGATTCCAAGCACAAGAAGCAACAAAACAAGTGCAGTTCCGTATGCAATAGGCACCTGATACTGGGGCTTTGTTCCTTCTGTCATTAACGCATATATATGATAAGGAAGCGCCATGACCTCATCAAAAACCGTTGAGGGCAGTCTTCTTGTATAGAAGGTTGCGGCAGTGAAGAGAATTGGAGCTGTCTCGCCGGCAGCTCTTCCAATACCAAGAATCGCGCCGGTAAGAATTCCGGGCATAGCCACCGGAAGCACCACATGCCGTACCGTATGCCACTTTGTTGCTCCCAGTCCGTACGATGCTTCCCTGAAACTCTCGGGAACTGTTGCAATCGCTTCCTCGGTTGAGCGGATTATAATCGGGAGAATAAGAATCCCAAGCGTGAGTGATCCCGCAATCAGAGACACACCAAATTGAAAAAATTTCACAAACACTGCTAATCCAAATAGTCCGAAAACTACTGATGGGACTCCTGCAAGATTATTTACCCCAATTCTTATTATTCTTATTAATCGATAACTCTTTCCATATTCTCTCAGATAAATAGCTGCAAAAACACCAAGCGGGAGCGCAAAAACAATTGCACCGACTGCGAGCAAAAACGTTCCCATGATCGCAGGAAAAATACCTCCCTTAGTCATACCGTCTTGGGGAAATTGCGTGAGGAATGGTATTGAAATAACCTTTGCACCCTTTAAGATGATGACAATTATCAATGAGAAAAGAAATATCACTGCCAACAGAATCGAGAGCCGGAGAAGCAGAAATCCGAATTTTTGTTTGAATTTCCTCATACTTTCCTCCTGTGAGAAATCCAATCAGCAAGAAGGTTAAATCCAAGGGTGATGAAGAATAGGACAAGTGCAATAGCAAACAGCGCATGATAGTGCAAACTTCCCATTGGCGCTTCTCCCATTTCTGCAGCGATCGTTGCTGTCATTGTTCGTACTGGATCGAAAATAGAATGAGGTATTTGTGCAGCACCTCCAGCCACCATAAGCACAGTCATTGTTTCCCCTATTGCCCTCCCTAAACCGAGAATGATACTGGCAATAATTCCTGAAGAAGCAGCTGGTACGACTGACTTCGTGATCGTTTCCCACTTTGTAGCTCCCAATGCAAATGATGCTTCTCTAAGTGAACGTGGGACTGAAGAAATTGCATCTTCTGCGATGCTCGCTACCGTCGGCAGAGCCATCATGCCTAAAATTATTGAAGCGGTAAAAGCATTTAAGCCGATAGGCACATGGAATACTTTTTGAACCAAAGGCGCTAAAAAGACCATCCCGAAAAGTCCATAGATCACCGAGGGCACACTCGCCAGCAATTCTACTGTTGGTTTGAGAAATTCCTTTATCTTGTGCGGCGCAACCTCAGAAATATAAATTGCGGTACCCACTCCAAGGGGAACTGCGATTAAAAATGTTCCGAGAGTTACTACCAATGTGCCAACGATCAGGGGTAATATTCCGAGTTCCGGCGGATAACATGTCGGATACCAGTGTGTGCCAAACAGAAATTTAATAAAATTATACTGCTTGAGAAGAGGGAGACTTTCTGTGAATAATGTGATCGTGATGCCGCAAAGAAAGAATATCGACACCAAGGCACTTATCAACAGGATCGGTCTAATAAATTTCTCTTTCATCCTTCTACTTTCTTCATTCAATTGAAAGGGCGAGATATTCTCTCGCCCTATGGTGGGAAACCATCTTATCGCATTATTTATCTAAGAGGCACAAAACCGAGATCTCCGACAATACCCTGGCCTTCTGCAGACCAGATGAAATCAAGATATTGCTTTGCAAGCCCTTTAGGGTTGCCGTTTGTATACATATAAAGGGGACGGGCGAGTTTGTATGCACCGGAATTAACCGTTGCATTATTGGGCATAACCCCACCGACCTTAAGTGCTTTTACTGCATCAGAAAGATAGCCGAGACCAACGTATCCGATTGAGCCGGGAGTCTGGCTGACTGTTTGTGCAACAGCATTGTTGGATGCAAGGACAACTGCATCTTCACGAACTTTTCCTCCACCAAGTGCAAGTTCATTAAACACTTCGTAGGTACCGGATGAGTTATCTCGCGAAATCACAACAATAGGTCCTGGAACTCCGCCAAGATCTTTCCAGTTACTTATCTCACCAGTAAAAATAGCCGCGATTTGAGGAATCGTTATTTCGCTTATTCCATTTCCGGGATTTACGATAACTGCAATTCCGTCTTTAGCAACAACATTTCCAACAGGATTGATGCCTTTTTCGCGAGCAGCTTTGAATTCTTTTGTTTTAATAGAACGGGATGCATCTGCTATCTGAACTGTTCCATCGAGAAGGGCTGCGATACCAACGCTTGAACCACCGCCGCGAACTGAAATATTCACATCAGAATGTTTGTCCATAAATACTTCTGCTGATTTTTGAGCAATAGGAAGCACTGTTGTTGAACCGGTAATGGTCAAAGTGCCTGTATCTTTTTTTGCCCATGGCCACGTGAAAGCAAACATAGAACTACAGATGAAGACAAATAATGTTAATAATACGAGTATCTTTTTCATATTTTTTTCTCCTTATTAATTAAAATTTAGGGGTTTTAAAAGTCCAATTGAGTTGCGCATAGACTTTTTTGGTATCTTCAGATTTGCTGCTTTCGTATGAGATGTTTTCATAGTTAGCTTGGAGCACAACATTACTGGCACAATTCCAATTTATACCTGCAATCATAATGTTCTGCTTATCATTGTCCTGGTCGGTATTTGGATCCCACTGATCATAACGGAATACAAATTCAAAGTTTGGGAAGAGTTTGATAATTGGCATAACCATGAAACCGGCACTCTTTGTCTCGCAACTTGTTTTGGTTTCATCGGTGTAGTTCTTCATGATGTATTCTGCCCAGATGTCGATAGGACCGAATACAAAACGACCAACACCGGCATAGGCATTCATTTTATCATAAGGTTCAGAGGTTCCGACCTTATTGGCAATGATTGCAGAACCACCAACAGTAATACCTGGAATTGGTGTGACTCGAACATTTCCAACAAATGCAGGATATTTATTCACATCGTTGCCTGTCTTTTTGTAACCTTCTCCATTATATAGAGCAAGTGCATATTCACCTAATCCACCGGGAATCAAACCGGATACGCCAAGACCATAATCAGTAGATGAGCAAATTTTGTAGAGGTCAGAAGGGTCTTTCTCAACAGTGATGTAACTCCAGTCATAAATCGTTCCGAAATAGGTCTTCATCAAACCCGCTGTAAAGACAGCGTCCTGAATCGGGATGAGTTTTTTAAAATCAAGGTATGCATACTTGATCTTCAAACCAGCACCATCAAGACCGTCTTCATCAGAAAAAAAGTCCACATTGAATCGTCCAAAAACAGAACTGCTGAAATTGTGACTCAAACGCAGGTATCCTCTTGCAAGAGAGAATTGATCTTCAGTAACTTCATCACCAGACTTCACATAAGTCCATCTGTTCCAAACTGTCATTTCGATTTGGGTATCTGATGCGATCAGTAAACTTGCACCGATAACCATAATTAACATAAAAGCGACTAAAAATTTAACTTTAGCCATATTAACTCCTTTTGTTTCTTCATTACCCTTTGGGTTTTTTATATGAAATTTTACGATTGGAGCATTAATAATTTATAAGTATTATGTTAATTCTATGTTAAGATATATTTATAGGATTGATTCTAAATTATTGTAAACTAATTCCCAACTTCCTCAAGCGCCGTAATCCCTTTTCTTTCAGCTGTCGCACCCTCTCCCTTGGTATTCGGAGTTTCGCGCCTATTTCTCCCAGATCATATGATCCCTTCCCATCTAAACCATAAAGTAGATTCAAAACTTTCTTTTCCATTTCCGGAAAGGATTCTGGAAAGACTACAGTCTCTTCACATTCTATATCTTCAGATACTTCTCTCTTGTTATGCAAAAGTTCGTCATCAAACTGAACGGCATCGTGCGAGGTTTTGTGCTCTTTGCTTACCGCTTCGAGAATGCATTTTTTTATCCAATAAGTAGCATAGGTGCTGAACTTGGCACCTTTGTCAGGATCGAATCTCTTCCATGCTTCCCATAATCCGATCGTCCCCTCCTGAACAAGGTCTTCATACAGAATTCCTACATGCGAATATTTTAATGCAACGCTTTTTACTAACGGTATATATTTTTCAATTGTTTCCTTATCCATTGTTTATCTATAAGGGATGGTGACAATAAATTTCGTTCCGTGTCCGGGTTTGCTTTCCACGCGTATATCACCATTATGCGCCAGCACGATATGCTTTACGATCGAAAGCCCGAGACCGGTTCCGCCGAGTTGCCGTGAACGTGATTTATCGACAACATAGAATCGCTCAAATATGCGTGGTAAATTTTCAGCAGGAATTCCCGATCCGTTATCCGTGATTTCAATTATGATATTGCTTTCTTTCCTTGAAATGTTTATCGTAATTTTGCCGTTCTTATCAGTATAAGTAACTGCATTATCCAGAAGATTGATCATGAGTTGCTCTATAAGAAAAGGATCTGCGAGAAAACCAGTAATGGAATTATCAAAGTCGAAGGTTATATCTATATTCTTCTCGTCAAATTTTTTCTGCTCAATTAAGAGTGAGTTTTCAATCAGCTTTTCCAGATCAAACTTCTGCATGGAAATATTATCCCGTTTCTTTTCTAAACTTGATAACACAAGGAGGTCTGAGACAATATTTATCAATCTATCGGTATTTGTTCTTATGATCTTTATAAACCTTTTATGAACAGAATCCACCTCTTCTTCCAATGTTTCTGCAAAACCCTTGATTGCAGTCAATGGAGTTTTCAGCTCGTGTGCAACATTCGCCACAAAATCCGATTTCATCTCTTCCAGGCGTTTCAGTTCAGTAATATCATGCATCACAACGATAATGCGCTTTTCCGGAATTCCAAGTATGATCGAACCGCTCGTTAAATAAATTTTGTTCCCAATCTCGATTTCTTTTGTTACCACACTATTATGCTCGACCACTTTTTTTATAAGTCTCTCGAAAGCATCCTGCCTTAAGTATTCCCAGTATCGTTTGCCGATTAACTGCTCTTGATCCTTGCCCACAATTTTTGAGAAATTCTTATTAGTCGTAATAATTGTTCCATCCGGATTAAGGACAACAAGAGCTTCAACCATGGAAGAAAGTATTGTTTTAAGTTCCTCCTGTTCCTGGTTGAGTGACAAAAAATATTTCTCAAGTTCTCTTGCCATTTCATTAAGAGAATCCGCGAGCATGCCAAGTTCGTCACTTCTTCTTATAGAGAGGCGTGTCTTAAAATCACCGTCTTTAATGCGGTGAGCAGCGTTCGCAATATCACGTATTGGCTTTGTATTTGCTTGTGTGGTATAGATAGAGAATGCCAATGCGAGAAATGTTATCACTATTGTAATACCCAAAATATCTTTCGTGATCGCACGTATACTTCGACGTATATTTTCGATAAATGAACTTGTACGAACCACACCGATGACCGTATTATTATACACAATGGGGACTGCAACATAGAGCATTTCTTTCTGCAGGGTTTCGCTATAACGCACACTTTCCCCGAATCCAATCTGCAGAGCGCCCAGTATCTCCGGACGTTTACTATGGTCTTCCATAAGATGAGGATCCTCTTCGGAATCTCCCAGAACAGTGCCGTCACTTTTGATTATTGTACACCGAACACCAAGCTCCTGTCCAAGCTGTCGTACGGTCGATTTGATCTGCGTGTAATCTTGTTCAACAACAAGAGGTCCGATAAATTTTTCTATGAGCTGAGCGTAATTTTCTAAGGTATTTTGCAGGTTCTGAATGTAGTTATTTTTTATCTCTTTCGACGCAAAATAAACGATCAATCCCGCAGTGAGCACAATAATAACAAAAAATCTGAGAAACTGCTTCCACATTAATGAGAAGTTTTTCATTTCACTTTTCAAATTTGTAGCCAACTCCGCGAATCGACTTTATTCTTTCACCCAGATCGCCCAGTTTTTTTCTCAGTTTCTGAATATGTACGTCTATCGTTCTGTCGAGCACGATCTTATCCTCTCCCCATAGCATGTCGAGAAGCTTGTTCCTTGAATATACCCAGCCCGGGCGTGAAGCAAGGATAGTGAGTATGTTGAATTCAGTCGTGGTCAGATCGATCAGGTTTCCTTTTATTCGAGCTTCGTATTTGTCGAGATCCAGAACCATATCCCGATACTCGATAAGTTTTGATGCTTCTTCTGTACTCTTTTGCCTGCTTCTTCTCAGCACAGCCTTCACACGAGCAACAAGTTCTCTTGGGCTGAATGGTTTTACCACATAATCATCTGCTCCCATTTCAAGTCCGACTATCTTATCGATTTCTGTGCCCTTTGCCGTGAGCATGATAATGGGAATATTTTTATACTCTTCAGATGCCCTTATCTTTCTGCATATCTCTAATCCGTCTATAGAAGGGAGCATAAGATCCAGTATGACCAGGTCCGGGATCGTATTATGGAGATATGTGAGAAAAGACTCTCCATCATAAAAGGTATCAGTATGATATTTTTCCTTTTCCAGATGGTATTTAATAAGTTCAACTATATCCGGCTCGTCATCGACAATACTGATAATCTTTTTACTCATTCTCCGTTTTCTTTTCATATTTTGTGGTAACACTTTCCGGCATGAAACGCACCTTCTCAAATGGTTGTACCAGCGATGTCGCAATATTGAGAAGATGTGCTGCAATTCTTTTCAGGTAACGAATATATAGTGCAGCAATTACAGCTGTCTGCACATTCATGCCAATATCTTCTGTAATGAGTCTACGAAGTAATACCTCGCATCTTCCCGTAAGTTTTTTATTTATCACAGATTCTGCTGCTTCTTTATCATATTCCTCAAAAGCCTGACTCACCACATCAAAAAGATGTTCTATCTCGGATTCAATCTCCGTGAGTTCATTTTCAAGAACACCTGCTTCCAATTTTTCATGAACTCCTCTTGCAAGTTCGAGAATATTGGTCGTATAATCGCCGACTCTCTCGATGTCTATCACAATTCCGATAAGAGTTATTGCTCCGGGTGTATCCATTGTGCCGGAAGCCGAGAGATGTATTAACACTTTCTTGCGTACGGCGCGTTCTGCTTTATCTACTTTTCTTTCCTCATAGAAAATATCGACATCAGGGTGTGGGATTTCTCTCCCGCGCAGTTTTGCACTGGCATTATCGAACATATTATTTGCCCGGTTAAGCATGCCACAGGCATCCTGGTGCGCCTCTTTATAGAGATTACTTTTTTTGAATAGTGTAATTAATTCTTTTAGCATTTTTACCTCGAATACGGGTATTAACCAATTATTTCATAATAAGCAGTAAAAGTATCGGTATGACAAAAAATATCAACGCGATAAATAATATTGGATATAATTTGCTTTTCATTGTCAAATTTGAAGCTGCCAGCGCGATCTTGATTGGGATCATTCTCACGGGTTTAAAAGGGAGGATGATAATCATTCCAAGCACATTAAATGTGAAATGAGATATCGCAACAACAAGTGCAGCAGGTGAGCACGTTGCCATGGCTGCCAATAAAGTAGTCACAGTCGTTCCTATATTTGCACCTACAGTATAGGGGAAAACTTGGTAGATATTCACTATGCCTGCACCTGCCAGCGGGATCATAATTGAAGTCGTGATCGAACTGCTTTGAACAATTGCAGTCAAAACAAGACCGAGTAGCAGCGCAAGAACACCATTCCGGAATATATAGTCAGAGAAGAACTGCTCTACCTTTCCTATAACCAGCTGGCGTATCACTTTTACCATAAATCTCAACGCAACAAATAGGAATACCAGAGCCAATACGAGAATCAATATCTGGGCAATGGTCGGGGGAAATATCTTTTGCAATAGTCCCGGTGAAGCACTGGCAAATTTTGAATTATACAGAAATCCAACAATGGGTTTTGTTATTAATCCAAGGGGACTTTTGAACTCTGCACCTTGAATATTTGCATGCAGGAGCAATGAACCCAGCTTAAGAGATATCTTTTCTATAACCCCGAAATATATTTCTAATGGCAGCAAAATAATAACTGCCATAATATTGAATATATCGTGCACAATCGCACAACTATACGCTCTCTTGAACTCATCTGTTCTCGAGATATGTCCGAGAGATACAAGCGTATTTGTAATAGTCGTTCCGATATTTGCTCCCATGATGATCGGGATCGCTATGCGTATGGAATCTGGGCCGAGAATATTACTGGCAACGAGTCCTACAACGATAGAAGTCGTAGTGGATGAACTCTGCACAATGCTGGTGGCTAAAATTCCTATGAGTAATCCCATTATCGGATTGCTTACGCTTTTAATAAGATTTTCAGACAAGTCCTGAAAACCTTTAAAACCCTCTCCCATCATGACGATGCTAAGAAAGAATAGATAAATAAGGAAGATCAACAGGAGGATCTTATAAATTTTGTGCAGGGTAGTGTCAGATTGATCCGGCATTGCGTATTCCTGTTAGCAGATTCGAGGTGTTTGCTCTCGTGAAAGAAGGGGTAATATCCTTTTTGCTCCGATGAATGTTTTCAAAAATAATTTTGGTTCAGCAGATTTTTCTATAACACGACCAATTATTTGTGCATTTTTCCCCAAAGGTTCACTGTGCAATATTTTCAGTATTTTTTCTGCTTGATCTGCCGGTGAGATTATGACAGCTCTGCCTTCGCATGCCATATAAAGAGGATCAATTCCTAAAGCATCACAAACTCCTGACACGCTGTTTTTGATGGGCAATTTCTCTTCTTCGAGTTCAATGTTCACTTTTGATGAACCTGCGATCTCATTAAGTATGGATGCAAGTCCTCCCCGTGTAGGATCACGTAAGGCGTGAATGACCACTCCATTCTCTAAAAGAGCTCTGATAAGGTGGGCAACATTAGCGCAGTCAGATTTCAAAGAAGACTCGAATCCATTTCTGTATGCCATGATCGATGCTCCATGATCACCAACATCTCCGGTAATAATAACTACATCCCCCGGCTTTGCATTCTTTGAAGAGATAGTTTCAGTTGTTAAAATTCCATATCCCGCTGTATTGATAAATATCTTATCTATCTTGCCTTTGCTCACGATCTTGGTATCTCCCGCAATAATAGATATGTTCCCCTTTTTTGTCTCATCTCTTATAGAAATAAGGATTTTTTTAAGATCCTTAAAGCTAAATCCTTCTTCGATCATCAACGATAAAGTAATATATTTAGGGATCGCACCTACCATTGCAAGGTCATTAGTAGTACCACAGATAGCCAGTTTTCCTATGTTTCCGCCAGGGAAGAAAATAGGATCAATGGTATAACTGTCAGTTGTGATTGCTGCCTTGCCTTCAGTTGTGTCCAGGACTCCGCTGTCCTCCCCATGGTTTATTACAACATCACTGAGTGTTTCATATATCAGTTCTAAAAGCTTCTGGCTCTGTTTACCGCCGCTTCCATGAGAGAGAAGAATAGTAGTATCTTTGTTCATCATTCTCCATACTTATAATATGCGGCGCATGCGCCTTCGAAGGAAACCATACATGGTCCAACCGGATTTTCGGGAGTACAATTTTTCCTGAACAGCGTACACTCAAGAGGAGTTTTTCTTCCTGCAATGATATCTCCGCAAATACAGGCGGTTTGTACAACTTCATCCTTTACTTTTATATCAAATTTATTCTCTGTATCAAATTTTGCAAATTCGTCTTTCAGGCATAATCCACTCTTGGGGATCAAGCCAAATCCGCGCCACGATACATCACACTCGTCAAATACTGCCGAGATCAGTTCTTGTGCTGCCCTGTTTCCCTCAGATCGCACCATTCTCTTATATCTATTATCTACAAACTGACTATTGTTTTTGATTTGAGATACCAACGATTCAATTCCCAATCCCAGATCGACCGGTTCGAAACCAGCTACTGTGCAGGGAATATTATATTTACTCGGAATAAATTCATAGGGTTCGGAACCAATTATCACACTCACATGCCCGGGCAAAATGAATCCGTCAATTGCACCCTGTAGCTGGGAAAGAAGAAATTGTAACACATTCGGCATCGTTTTTACTAGGCAAAGAATGGTGATATTGTTTATCTGTTGCGCATAGGCATCCAGAACTAAGCTGGCAATAGCGGGAATTGTCGTTTCAAACCCGACCGCGATGAAAATCACTTCTTTAGAGGTAGTCTTTGCGATATTCAGTGCATCCAACGGACTATATACAACACTTACAAGCGCACCTTTTGCGATCTCTTTTTCCAAACTTGATGTGCTTCCGGGGACTTTGATCAAATCTCCGAATGTGACAATATGATGTCCCTGTTGAGCTAAAAATATGATCTTATCAATATCCTGGGTTGAAGTAACACATACCGGACATCCGGGTCCTGAGAGGAATTTTATTGAATCTTTGAAATAATGCCTGAATCCAAATTTGAGTATTGATACTGTATGAGTGCCGCACACTTCCATAAATTTCAGGGGAAGCACTTTTCGGTCGAGTGCAGTTACATCATGCTTAATTTTTTTTAAAAGCGGTTTTAGTTCAGGATTATTTCTGAATTTATCGGTCATAGTTTATTCTTCGGCTTCGCAGAGTTCAGTGAGCAACTCCAGAGTCTCCTTTGCATCCTCGGGGCTTACTCTTTGAATGGCAAAGCCCGCATGAACAAGCACATATTCATCGATTTCGACATCCTCTATAATTCGTATGTCTATCTCTTTTTTCATGCCGAAAACATCTGCGATTGCTTTGTTGCCGTCTTTTGAAATAATTCTATAAGGTACTGCTAAGCACATTATTACCTGCTTTTCAAGAGATATGAATAAACCTGGCCAAGTGCAATTCCTGCATCATTAGGAGGTACTTTTTCATTCCAAAATAATGTAAGCTCGCTGCCGGAAAATACTCTTTTTATCATATTGACAAGCACAACATTCTGAAACACACCACCGGAAAGCGCCACTGCATCTATGCCGGATTCATTCTTCATTTTTTTACACAAATCGAAAACCATCTTCGCAATTGTAAAGTGAAATTTTGATGAAATATATTCTTTCGATCTTTGCTCCTGAATATCATCCACAATACCCTTAATTACCAGATCAACTTCGATGAGTGACTGCTGCTTATCAAAACTAAAATGATAATATTCCGAAAAACTCTCGTCTGCAAGAGTTTCCAACTTCATAGGAGCTTCGCCTTCATAGGAATTGAAATGGCACACATCTATAAGACTTGCAGCCGCATCAAAGAACCTACCCATGCTCGAGGTTTGAAGTCGCACAGAATCATTGAGGAGCTGGAGAAAGATCATATCTTTCTGTGGAAATTTCTTTTCCGTAATGATACTCTCAATTGCTTCAGGATAATATTTATATAAATATATCAATGCCATTCTCCATGGCTCTTTCGCTGCGCGTTCCCCGGAAACCATGGGTACATAATTCAAATGAGCAAACCTCTCGGACTCAGTTTTGTTAATAGTAAAAAATTCTCCGCCCCAGACATTTCCATCATCTCCATAACCAGTCCCGTCAAATGAAACTCCTAACACATTTTCAAGATCGTTTTCTGCCATTACACTGTAGATATGAGCTTTATGATGTTGAACATAATGAATGGGCAGCTCGTTGTCTTCTGCAAACTCTTGTGCAAACTGTGTTGAGAAATAGTTTGGGTGAGAATCCGCTATGACAATCTGAGGTTTCATTTCGAATATCGATTGAAAGTACTCAAGGGATTCCTTGTAAAATTTCGCATTTGATGTAAAAGCAAGATCTCCGAGATATTGGCTGCCAAGAAATATATTTTCCTTCGTAAGACCAAAAGAGCCCTTCATATCTGCGCCAGCAGCGAATATCTGTGGTTTCCCGATTCCTCGTGCAATGTTTATAGGTTTCGGTACAAATCCGCGCGCTTTTCTTATCAGGATACGTTGATCTCCTGCATAGGTAACAATCGAGTCATCGATGCGATTATAAATTTCTCTGTTATAAGAAAGATAATATTGGGTTATATTTGCGAGATTTTGATATGCGGAATCATCATTATTTTCAAGCGCTTCCTCAGAAATATTGCCGCTCGTAAATACAAGCAATCGAAAATGTTTGAAAAGCAAATAATGCAGCGGCGTATAGGGAAGCATAAAACCGAGGTCTTTCACACCCGGGGCGACATGCTCAAGAATATCATTTTTCTTAGTAAGAAGTACTATGGGTTTTTGCTGCCCTTCCAACATGTGTTTTTCAACTTTATTTACTGTGCAATATTCTTTTATCGTTTCAATATCCCGTGCCATCAATGCAAAAGGTTTGTGCTGTCTATACTTCAAAATTCTGAGTTTTTCCACAACATCCTTTTTCAGAGCATTGCACACAAGATGGTAGCCCCCGATCCCTTTGATCGCAACGATCTCTCCCATTTGTAGAAGTGATACTGTCCTATCAAACGCTTTTTTTCTTTTCTCGGTTACAATCGGACTCTCATCTATAATTTCTATAAAACGCAATTCCGGTCCACATTTGGGACAGGCATTCGGCTGAGCATGATATCTTCTATCTGCAACTGTTGTATATTCCCGATTGCAGTCATCACACATTATGAACTTTCTCATGGTAGTGTTTTTTCTGTCATATGGGATCGACTGTATAATTGAGAACCGGGGTCCACAATTGGTACAATTCGTAAATGGATATGAAAAATGCCTGTCACCTTTCTCGAAAATCTCTTGTGCACATTTTTCACATGTCGCAATGTCCGGCGGAATCAGCGCTGATATCTCACCTTTCTTCTTGCTTGGCGCGATTTCAAAAGTTTTATACTCATGCAGCTCATGCTCTAAATATTTAATTGAATGGGTGAGAATCGTTGAGACTTCTGGAGCATTATCGAGGATATCTTTTAAAAAATCCTCAATGGACTTTTTTGATGCCGTTGCAATTATTTTTACACCGAATTCCCTATTTTCGACATAACCAGTAATGCCATGTCCAAGGGCTGTTCGTTTTACAAAAGGACGAAATCCTACCCCTTGCACAATACCTGTGAGGAGTATCTCAGCTAGTTGCATTTTTTATCATCATTATAAGAGAATCAGCATTCTTTTTTATTTCCGGTGAAATTTCCGTTCCGAAATGAGCACTTTTTATATTAATGCCGATTACTTTGATCATTACTTCAGAAAACTTATGAATATACTCGATGATCACACTCATGGAGCTCGTATGCGTAGAAGTTGAGAATGTGCTTATTTCTTTGGGGTTCAAAATTTTTACCTCTCCTGCATCTGACGGCAACCTGCATGCATCAAAAAAAATGATCATATCAATATCTTTGGAAATGAAGGTGTTCAAATAATTTTCTGGGGTTGTTTCTGCGATCAGATATGTAGCTTTTTTTTTTTACATTTTGATTGCAGTTGCTCAACAATATATAAACCTACGCCGTCATCACCGCGTTGATAATTTCCCAGCCCCACAAATAGGATTCGTTTATCTTTTATGGTTGTAAATAATTTTTTTAACTCATCAGAATGCATCTTCGACAACAACCTGGTGTCTACAACGTGGACACATCAATTTATAATAATCTTCTCTTCTGAGCTTATCTTTCTTTATTTTTGCATCCGGTAGATCCTGGTAACGAAGTTGAATGAAGGCGAGAAGATTCGGATTACCATAAGCTTTTGGACCTAATTTTTCCACAAGCCAGTTCATATGATCTTCCGTAGCGATCTTTGTTCCACAAACAGGGCAGACAATGAGTTTCTTTTCGATCTTCATGAAATCTGCTTCCTTATCCGGACTGAATGTGGCGGTAATGTATTCATTAGAAAGCTTGATGCCTTTTTGAGTGATACAGTGTTCTTCGCATTGTCCGCAATAGATACAATTAGTGTAACTCACCTGCATGATGCGCTTGCCTTCTTCTGGAATATCGATCATCTCGATCGCACCCGCAGGACATACTTGAGCACATGAGCCGCAGCCAACACACTCTTCTTCATTATATATTGGCTTCCCTTTGAACTGTTTCACCGGTTCATAGGGCTTCTTTGTAAAGGGATACTTACTCGTTATCGGTTTTGAAAATAGCGATACAATTGCTTCACCTAATTCTCGAAGTTTTGGAATTATCATTTCTGTTCCTCACTCTTGTCTTTGTCCTGGCGATACAGATCAATGATTGTCTTATCGGTCAACTTGATTCCCGCTTTGTGGGCAGCTTTTGCAATCGCATGTGCAGAAACCGGTGAAGTGAGAAGAATGAATATAGCGCAGAGAATTGCCTTAAAACCCATCGCATTGAAGCCGGAATAGACAAACACACCGAATAGTATCCCTGCAGAACCAAAAGTCACACTCTTCGTGGCTGCCTGAAGACGGTTATATACATCAGGAAGGCGCACAAGTCCGAGCACACCAAAAAGATCAAAAATAATGCCAATACAAATAATTACATAGCCGATAATTTGGTTAATTGCAAGATCAGGCATCGAGCGACCTCCCTTCTAAGAATTTGGCAAGCGCCAAAGCTCCGATAAAACTTTGAAGACCCCAGGCGATACCAATATCTATAAAATATGAGCGCTGCAATGCAATCGCAAGGATCGCACATATTCCTATGATCAGAATACCTAGAATATCAATGGCAACAATACGGTCTGCAACTGAAGGTCCTTTCACAACTCGTATAAGTATGAACAGTGAGCAGAAAAGGAGCACATTGATTAACTTATAATTGAAGGGAATTTCAGTGAATACAACAAAATTTATTATAAAGAATGCTGCAATGAAAAGTAAACCTATAAACCATCTAAAAACTCTCATTCAAAAATCTCCTCGAGTAGTTTTTCAAAACGACCACCCACTTCTTTCGTGGTTTCGTCTATATCGGTACATTTTACATCTATCCAGTGCACATAGAGAACTTGATTATTGACATCAACATCAACCGTTAATGTTCCGGGAGTTAAGGTTATTGAATTGGCAAGCATGGTAAGCGCAGAATCTCTTTTGAGTTTTGTGCGCACTTTCACGATACCGGGCTTGATTGGAAGAAGAGGATGAATGACAATATATGCCACATGGAAATTTGCTTTGATCAGTTCCCATGTAAACTTTACCAGATATTCAAGTGTGTACCATACTCGTTTAAAATGATATTTTCTTTCTGTGACTATCAGCAACTCTCCAGCAAATATCGCAGTGATCAATGCAACGATAATGCCTGCGACTAAGGAAGGAATACTGAAAACCATCGTTATCAATATCCACACTAATAAGGAAAGGATAAAGACAACGATCCTGCTCTTTGTTTCTATCTTCATTTAACACTCCCATTATCAAGATAGGGCTCGACCTTGTCGATATATGAAGTTTTTCCCATAACGGTATCCACTATGGGATTCAGATATTGTTTTCTAATTGAGGGAATCATAATAGCGGAACTTATCAGGCACAGCGCAGCTAAGATGATCATTGCTGTTTTCATAGCAAAGGGAACTTTTTCAAGTACTTTTGCAGATCCTTTTTTACCAAAGAATGCATGCTTTTGTACTTTCAGGAAGTAGGCGAGAGTAACAATACTCACCAGCGCTGCAATAATACCCACAACAATCTGTCCCGCAGAAATGCATGCAATGATAATGATGAGCTTACTGAAAAATCCATTGAATGGTGGAATTCCTGAAATCGATAAAGTGCCAATCATTGTCGTCGTAGAAGTGACCTTCATCTCTTTTGATAGACCGCCTAACTGCCGTAAATCCCGTGTGTCGGTTGCATATTCGACAGCGCCGCTGTCCAGGAAGAGCAGTGATTTGAAGATCGAATGATAGAAAAGATGTAATATACCACCGAGAATACCGAGAGGTGTGCCGAGTGCAAAACCAACGACAACATACCCAATCTGGCTAATACTGCTGAATCCTAGTAATCGTTTGAAATCCCATTGCACTACAGAGAGAAATCCTCCAATCACTATAGAAAGAGTACCAAGCAACATGAGTATTTGCAGTACAACAGTTGGTGCTCCGAATACATTATAGAAAATTCTCACAATCGCATAGACTCCCAGTGTTTTAATAAGCACTCCGGAAAGCATTGCTGATATCGGAGCCGGGGCTGAGGGATGTGCGTCAGGGAGCCATGCATGGAAGGGAACCAATGCTGTTTTCAAACCAAAACCCGCAATAAATAAACCATACACAAGGAAAAGCAGTTTTGGAGTTCCGGCATTTCTTAGCTGAAGCCCAACATCAGCCATTGTAAGTGTGGAAGTATAACTGTAGAGAATACCAATGCCAAACAGTATCATTGTGGAGGTGATTGCTCCCATCAAAGCATATTTGAATGCTGCCTCCAATTCTTCGGATTCCGTACCAAAGGCAACAAGGGCATAGGCAGAAATGAGTGATATCTCCATGAAAACATATAAGTTGAAAAAGTCACCTGTAAGTATCACTCCATTCATTCCGGTCAACATCAGCATAAAGAGTGCAAAGAAATTCCATTTGCCTGAAAAATGATTTATATACTGTGTCGCATAGAAAGCAGAGAGAAAGGCAATAAGGTTCACCACTATCAGCATAAATGCAGAAAGATGATCCAGGATCAAGCTGATCGTATAGGGTATACTCCATCCACTTGTATTATTGAGGATCATACCTCCGTGGGCAGGAAGTTTAAAGAACGCAATGAACGAAACGATCAAAATCCACGCACAGGCAGCAAGGGCAATAACAGCAGCTATATTTTCCTTTTTACGGGCAAACAGAACGATGAGAAAAGCGGCGAGTAAAGGAACGAAAATAAACTGTGATAATATCATCCTTGTAATCTCCTGATCTTCGTAATAT
>CAYUTH010000005.1:0-22066 GCA_964447485.1 uncultured Candidatus Cloacimonadota bacterium
GTTTTAGCCATTATTTTCTTTGTCCTATTTTTCTTACTCAATAATTTTGGAGAATCATGAAAAATAATTTGAAGAAAAAAATGTCCTGGTTCATCTCCTCACTACTTATAACAATTCTCGGCGCAATGTCTATACTGTTATTATTCCTTATGCAATATTATGAAACACGCGGTATCTTCTTCTGGGCAGTGATCGCTTCGTGGATCATCATACTGATTCTGATCACAGTAATATTTTGCCTTCAGGAAAGCAATAAGCGTAAGAACGAAAAAAGACATAATGAAATCATCATGGAACTTCAGCAGAAAATTGAAGATTTGAAAGAGGATAAAGGTTCGGAATGAGCGGGATTATATTTTTTAAGACCCGGAAACTCAAAGATATTAAATCGTTTTATATTGAAGAATTAGGATGCACGATATGGATGGACCAGGGAGATTGCTTAATTCTTCAGCATGACAATCTTTTACTTGGGTTCTGTCAAAGGGAAAGTGTTGATACTATGGGAATGATCACGTTCTTTTATGATGATAAAACCCAAGTCGATAAAATGTATGAAAAATTCAAAGCTACTTCTGATGCACCTCCTCGAGATAATCCCAAATATCCAATATATCACTTTTTTTGTAAGGATCCTGAGGGTCGAATTTTGGAATTTCAGTATTTTTATAATTTACAAACTCTGAGTTCATAATATAATCAATATGAGAGATGCCTGCCCACCAACCTCCGCCCAACAACTTGTTATAATAGTATTAGTGATCATTGCACTGAGCACTATCGCAGCAATGGTATTTATGAGCGAACCGATCTCCGTCGAAGAAGAAGAAACTCCCCTTGATCCGTTTCAAGAACCTGTCCAAGAAAATATTTCAGACGTGCGAAGTTTGATTCTGAGCAAAGGTAGTCTGCAGCTTCTTGTATTTCCCCGGGCAAAATACGAAATAACTGCACAAGTTGTAAGCAAGAAACGCTATTATGACGGCTGGGCATCGAAGATCGCACCCTACGATTTTGCACTTGCATGGGGCAGAATTATAGAAACTGAAGTAAGTAAATTTATTATCTATTCACAAATCAGAAGGTTCTATTTTTTTACTTGCAAATGGAACTGCCCAGTAACACAAAATTACATAGGTGATCACTCATCAAATAATCATCTTATCCCTGCAAATAAAAATATTTTCAATGCCTTAAAGAAGATTAAAGAGGGCGATATAATACAGTTATGGGGCTTCCTGGTAAATGTCGAAGGAATGTGCCAGAAAAGAGATGTGAATTGGACTTCGAGCACCACGCGTGAAGATTCCGGCAATGGTGCGTGCGAGCTTATGTATGTAGAAAAAGTTCGATTGAAAGACAAAATTTATAGGTGAAAATTATGAAAAAAATAACACTGACCACTTTATTATTAATCACCTGTGTTGTAATGCTTCATGCATCAGGTGAGAGGGACACTCTGTATATTGTAAACACCACAGATATTCATGGCACGATACTTCCCTATGACTATATCAGGGATGAACCTGATGAACTTGGAATGGTAAAAGTGTATACGAGAATGAAGGAATTCAAAGACAGATATGATAATGTGATATTTGTCGATTGCGGAGATCTCATGCAGGGTACTCCCTACGCATATTATTTTAATAGGATAGATACAACCGGAGTTCATCCAATCATACAGACAATGAACTATATCGGCTATGATGCATTTGCTGTTGGCAACCATGACATCGAAGTGGGCTACGATAGATATGTGGAAGCACGATCACAATCAAACTTTCCGTGGCTTTCTGCCAATGCGGAATGTAAGGATGGGACATGCTTTTTTGAACCCTATACAGTTGTAGAAAGAGGAGATTTCAAAATAGGCATACTCGGTTTAACAACCCCTGGAATTCCCACAATGCTCGACACGACCTATTACCCGGGAATCACCTGGAAAGGTATGGTTGAGACAGCACAAAAATATACTCCTGAAATTATAGAAAAATCGGATGTACTTATCGGTATATTCCATGCGGGTTATGATGCTGAGGAGGATAAATACAAAGAGGAACTCTTCGGTCTGCCTGTGGCAAATGCGTCAAAGCTTGTTGCAGAAAGAGTACCCGGATTTGACGTTGTTTTCGGAGGACATTCTCATCGTGTGAATCCTCTTGATTCTGTGGTAACCATTCAGGACAGCACAACTCTGCAAATGATATCCGGTGCGCGTTCCTGGGGCTTGGGAATTGCTAAAATTGTGCTCGAAAAAGATAATGAACAATGGAAAGTAGTTGAAAAATCCGGCTGGGTTGAACGGGCAAAAGATTTTCCCGTATCACAGGAGCTTCTTAAACTGAACAAACCTTATCATGAAGAAGTAGTTTCATACTTTCGAACTCCGGTTGCAAAGAGTGACAAGAGTGTTTCGACAAAAAATGCCCGTCATGAGGACTCACCTATTCCCGAACTCATTAATACAGTTCAACGTTATTATACCGGCGCTGATATTTCTATTTCTCCTGTATTTTCAACAAGTTTGATCATCCCTGCTGACTCCATAAGAATAAAAGATGTCTATGCGATCTATCCTTATGAAAATACACTCAAAATGATTGAAATGACCGGTCAGAACATACTCGATTATCTTGAATATTGCGCTCAATATTATGTGTATGAAAATGACTCTATCTCAACAAATCCGGATATGGCAGGATATAATTATGATATGGCAGACGGCATATCTTATACAATTGATATTCGTGAAACACCCGGGAATAGAATAAAGAATGTAATCTTCCTTGAAACATCCGAACCGCTTGATCTTGAGAAGCGTTATACTGTTGCCCTGAACAGTTATAGGGCTAATGGCGGAGGAGGTCATATCAAAGCAATCGGAATAGATGAGCCCGCAGTGCTCTATGCATCAGAAACAGATATCAGGAACCTGATAATTCAATATCTGAAAGAAAAGAAATCGTTCGCGGCAACCTGCGATAATAACTGGCATATCCTGAAGTAGAGCTCTCAGGAAAATGTGAAATATGAATAGATATTTCCTTCAAGTAGCATCCCATTTCATTACTCAAACAGAAATTAATGAGATCATCCTGATAAATTCAGAGTTCCTTCAACAGCTTAATTGCACTCAGATATCTTCCTCAGCGATTCAGAAGGTTGAGCAGCTTTACTATTTTGTTATTACCGGCGGTACAGAACAGCAGATCCTTGATCTGCATGCAAGGCGAAGTGCAGCATTTCATGATGAAGAGATTTTTTTGCTGGCGCATGCGAGCCATAATTCTCTTCCCGCAGCATTGGAAGTTCTGGCGCGGTTTCAACAGGACGGCAAAGATGGTAGGATTATCTATCTTCCTGAAACTAACGAAACTGTAAAAACTAACCCAAGCCCATCAATTCAGAGATTTGAAAATAAGAAAACACTGTCGGGGAAAAGAATTGGTTTGATCGGTAAGCCATCAGATTGGCTTGTAGCGAGCAGTCCACAAATAAAAATCGTGGAATCTGTCTATGGAGTGGAAATTATCTCCATCGACATGGAAGAAGTGAAGCAGAATTTCAAGAAAATTGGATCTGAAAAGATCAAGAGAATTGCATTAGAATTAACAGAAAATTCTGCTGCTATAAGGGAACCTTCTTCAAAAGAGATCGAGGATAATGTAAGGATCTATCTGGCAATAAAAGAGTTGATCACAAAATACAATCTCGATGCCCTTACGATCCGCTGTTTCGACCTTGTCCTCGTTATGAAAACAACCGGTTGTTTTGCACTTTCACGTTTTAATGATGAAGGGATCATAGCCGGCTGCGAAGGTGATCTGGTAAGTACGATCGGAATGATGTGGGCATTGGAGAAACATGGTAAACTTTCCTGGATGGCAAATCCGTCTCAAATCAACCTGAAAGAAAACTCACTCATTCTTGCACATTGCACAGTTCCGTGCAGTCTGGTGAAAAGTTACAATTTGCGTTCCCACTTTGAATCGGGATTGGGTGTAGGCATTCAAGGCGAGTTCCCACTGCAGGATGTAATACTATTTCGATTAGGTGGAAGAGAACTTGACCTTATCTGGCGTGTAGAAGGCAAAATTGTGGAAACAGGAAAAGCAGAAAACCTATGTCGAACTCAGATAGAGGTGAAACTGGATGATAAATATTCTGTACAGGATCTGCTGACTGATCCTTTGGGAAATCATCTTATAGTTGTGAATTCAAATAGAGCGTTTTAAAAGTAGACTTATCAGAGTGAATTGAAATAAAAATCAAGATTTATTAAATTGGGCATAAAGAAGCAGAATTCTTGACATAAAACTCTATAAAAAAATAGTAAATCTCATATAAATAATCTTGAGGATTATATGAAAAGAATAATAATAATTCTATGTATAGTTATTTCTTTGTTCATAGTGGTATCATGTGCGTGTCCAAGACCGAAACCAACAGAAAATGTTGCACCTGAACCCGAACTCCCCAGACCACCAAAATCAGTAAGTCCACTACCTGAAATCGTCTCAATGAAAGATCTTACCCTTATCGGATTTGAAAAGGATTTTGATGCCAGCAATATGATGGAGATTCCATCAATGTGGATGAAGCTCATGCAGGTAGAGAGCCAGATAAAAAACAGGGCAAATAACACCGAAGCATGGGGCGCATCATATAATATGGATTCTGACGGCGACTCATTCTCTTTCACCTATTTTGCCGGTTATGAAGTCACAGATACTAAGATAGTTTCTGAGGGCATGGTTGTACATGTAGCGCCTGCGTCAAAATATGCAAAATTCTCGCATTTTGGACCACTTGAGAATCTTAGCCAAACGTATACCTACATTTATTCGCATTGGCTCCCGACAAGTGGCTACAAGGAGGGAAATGGAAATGAGCTGGAAATGTATAATCAAAAATTCAATCCCAATGGAGAAGGTTCGGAAATGTTCATTTTCATTCCAATACAATAACCGAAAGGAACACACATGGTAGCAGTAGAAAAAAATCTTAATCCCCCCAAAGGAATAGCACTCGTTATCATAGCATTCCTTGGATTTTCCATCATGTCAGCATTCATCAAAGTATGCTCAAATATAGGATTGGAAGTTCATGAGGTCATGTTTTTTCAGAACCTTATAGCACTGATAGTAGTATTGCCATGGATTTTGCATGGCAAGAAGGTTAATCTGAAACCGCAGTATCCTTTACTGGTATTCGGCAGAGTAATCACAGGGCTGCTCTCGATGTATTTTTATTTTGTTGCGATCAAATTCATCCCACTTGTGAATGCAACGTTGTTGCAAAATACCACACCGATATTCATTCCCATCATAGCATTCTTTGTCTTCAGAAAAAAGATCACGTTGAAGATGTGGGCTGTGATGATAGTTGGTTTTATCGGTGTAACAATGGTTCTCCATCCGGGAAAAGGTGCGGTAAATTCCGGCGATCTGATAGCCCTGTTTTCAGGTTTTCTGTCCGGTCTCTCAACTGTGGTAATAAAGATTCTGGATGATAAAGATGAGTCTGTAAAAGTCGTTGTGTTCTGGTTTCTTGCTTTCACCACAATAAGCATGGGAATCTGGGCTCTCACGAAATGGACGACTCCTTCGGGCATTGCATGGCTTTACCTCGCCGGCGCCGGTGTCTTTATGGCAGTCTTTCAACTTCTGCTCATTTTTGCAGTGAAATATGCATCCACGACAACAATCTCACCATTTATTTATCTTTCGGTTGTTTTCTCCGGTCTAATTGATTGGTTTGCATGGAAAGAAGTGCCAAGTATTCTTACACTATGCGGTGCAGTAATCGTGATCTCTGCAGCCATAATCTCTGCGATACATCATACAAAACACAACATTCCTGTTCATCATAAATAAAGATTATTTTCAAAAGAAAAAACCGACCTGGAATGAACCGGGTCGGTTTGTCTTTATTAATTTAGAAATTGGTTAAGAAAACCACACCTGCTCGTTACCAAGCCCCAGCTTGGTAACGCAAATGATACAAATATTATTTCAACAATCCATCTCGCTTGAGCATTGCATCAGGATCGGGCTCGCGACCGCGGAACTTCACATAAAGCTCCATCGGGTGGGCAGTATTACCTTTTGAGAGAATATTTTTTCTGAATGAATCAGCGATCTCCTGGTTAAAAATGCCTTTTTCCTTGAATAATTCAAAGGAATCTGCTTCAAGCACTTCTGCCCATTTATAGGAATAATATCCCGAAGAATATCCACCGGCAAAGATATGTCCAAAACTGCATGACTGGTTAGTGCCATCAACTTTCGGTAACAGCCGGGTTTTCTCAAAAATTTCATCTTCAAACGCAGCAATATCTTCTATAGTCCGGGGATCCTGCGCATGCCATGCCATATCAAGAAATCCCAGTGAGATCTGACGAATGTTCGCCATGCCCTTATTAAAGTTCTGTGCTTTTTTTACTTTTTTAATAAGATCATCCGGCATTTTTTCACCGGTTTTATAATTGATGGCAAACATATCGAGTGCTTCTTTCTCGAGCGTCCAATTCTCCATTATTTGAGACGGAAGCTCAACAAAATCCCAGTACACATTCGGGCTTGCAAGCGTCTGATAAGTGCAGTCCGAGAGCAGTCCGTGCAACGCATGTCCGAACTCATGGAATAAGGTCTGAACTTCCGAGAGTTCCAGCAAAGAAGGCTTCTTGTCTGTTGATGGTGTAAGATTGGCAACAATACCCACATGTGGTCTGCGAATTTTTCCGTGAGCCATACCCTGGGTTTTGAAGTTGGTCATCCATGCACCATTTCGCTTCGTCTCCCGTGGGAAAAGGTCCATATACAGCAAGCCAAGATGCGAACCATCCTTATCGTCCAGTTCAAACACCTTTACTTCGTTGTGATACACAGGAATGTCTTTGAGCTCTTTAAATGTGATATTATACAATTTTGCTGCTACTTTAAACAGTCCATCAATGACATTCTCGACCTTGAAGTAGGGGCGAAGCTCTTCTTCATCATAATTATATTTGATCTTCTTCAGTTTTTCAGAATAGTATGCACTGTCCCAGGTTTGAAAATCTTCAAGAGCATCAGTGTCCTTTGCCAATTTCTGGATTTCTTCAATCTCCTTTTTGGCAGCAGGAAATGCAACAGAATAGACTCTCTCAAGAAATTCTTGAACAGTTTCCGGAGTTTCTGCCATACGCTCTTCGAGTACATATTGGGCATGGGTTTTATATCCGAGCAGCTCTGCGCGTTCATGCCGTAGCTGGGCGATCTTCTTCAAAATTTCCCTGTTGTCAAAATCATCTTTATATGCACGCGCACCATACGCCCTATTCATCTTCTCGCGGAGTTTGCGATTTTTTGCATACTTATAAATAGGAAGCACACTGGGAATTTGAAGATTGAACAGCCACCCCTCTTCTTTTCCCTTCTTCTTTGCTGCAAATGCCGCCGCTTCTTTTGCGCCTTCCGGTAATCCCTCAAGATCTTTTTCATCTGTAATATGAAGTTCAAAGGCGTTGATGGATTTGAGAAGATTTTGAGAGAATTGAGGACTCAAAGTTGAGAGCTCTTTATCGATCTCTTCCAATTTCTTCTTCTTTTCCGGGGAGAGGTTCGCTCCGTTACGCACAAACTGCTTATAATAGTGCTCAACCAGCCGCTTCTGCTCAGTATTGAGGTCTTTCTGTTCTTTGTATACTTTTTCAACTTTTTTAAAAAGTTCAGAATCTGTGAGAACCTGACTTTGAAATTCTGCCAGCATGGGTGATATCTTTTGTGCAAGGGCTTTGAATTCATCATTGGACTCAGCACTATAGAGATTAAAATACACAGTCGTTACTTCATCAAGTAACTCACCGCTTGTTTGCAGGGCAAGTATTGTGTTGTCAAAATCAGGTGATGCCGGTTTGTCTTTGATTGTCTTAATATTTTCTCGTGCGATTTTCAATCCTTGTTCTATCGCAGGCATGAAATGTTCGACTTTCAGCTTATCAAAAGGGATCGTGTCAAAAAGTGTATCATAGCTCTGGAAAAAAGGATTTATGTCCTGTTTTTTCATTATGACTCCTACTTTTCTTATTTCTGGAGTGATTTGTTGCCGGAGGAATTTTATGTCAAATGTTTTGGAATACTAGGGCTTTTTATACAAGCAAAAATAAACCACAGAGGACACAGAGAACACAGAGAATTATTAATTATGTTAGGATTTTTTAGAATTATTATATCTTTCAACTAAATTAATGAAACTCTTTTCATTGAAATAATGTGGTGAATATCCGATTTCATTCTCTTTGTTCCACCTTACAAAATTAAGTAATTCTTTTTTATCTATATGTTTCAAAACCCACATTTTAAGAGGATTTGGCTTTCCACACTCCTCTATTTTTGCACACACTTTCAATAGCTGTTTGTTGGATTTCAATTTTGCAGCACCTGAAAGAATCAGACCAGGTATGTTGTGATAACCATTAATTTTCCCATCCAACATATCAACATACCTTTTTGCAACCTGTTTAATCTGTTCATTAGATTTGATATTTCTATTTCTGATAGCATATGCGAAAGTTGATATTATTAAAACGCCAATTCCGCTAAATAACCATTGTAAGTTATTACCAATCCATTCTAACATAGCACAATTCCTTTTAACTTAAATTTTATGAGAATTATAATATTTTACTAATACATTTATTAGTCAATCAATTTTCTAATCTTCTCTGTGTCCTCTGTGGTGAGTCTGAAAAAATTGCTTTTACTCGCTCTTAAGTGAAATCACCACAATCTCCGGGCGCATGTAAAATCTTATTGGTGGGAAGATCATACCAATACCCGAGGTAACATAGGTTGTTGTAAATTCGTTCTCAAACCATCCATACGCAAGTTTCTGTCCTGCTTTGATCGGCAAATAAGGTGACCACAGCCCAAAAAGAGAGACCTGTCCCCCCATGCGTGTGACCTGCAAGAATGAGATCAATTTTATCGGTTTTGAGAGATGGCACATAATCCGGATTGTGCATGAGCAGTATGCAGAAATCATCCTGGGACACATCTGAAATTTTGGAATCGAGATTCTGCACATCCTCCCAGAAATTCCCCACTCCTCCAATTTTTATGCTGTCATTTTTTATTTTGATCCATTCTGATTTATTATCCAGAAGTGTGATGCCATATCGTTTCATGCAATTTCTGGTTGCCTCAGCCCACTCCCAGTGATCGTGGTTGCCAAGCACTGCAAATACTCCCATTGGTGCGTGAATATCTTTCAGAACTTCAAAAACCGGTTATATATATTTGCTTCCTTTGTACACATAATCTCCGCCCATCAAAACGATATCGGGTTTCTGTTCATTTATTTTTTTTACTACATGCTTGATATAAGAGAGTCCTGTGGTCGGACCATGATGAAAATCTGCTACAAAAACGATTTTTACATTCAGAAAACTTTCCGGAATATCTTCATCAATGAATGTAATATGCTTGATTTTCAGCCAGTAAGGTTCGAGGAGAATATACCCTATAAATAAGAACAGCAAAATAGCTGCAACTATGATAATTTTGTAAGCTTTATGGAGTTGCATCGGTTAGTCTGATCAATTTAATAATTATTTCATGAGTATTACACATGAAACAACATATACGAATGCGATCCTTTGAGAATCAAGGAAATTGACCTTCTCATGCGAGGAGAAGGGATTTAATATTTTGTTTTCTAATGTATCCTTAAAAAATTAAATTTTAACATCATTATCGCTTGAATTCATGTTCTCAAATTTCTGCTTAATTAAATCAGGAAGATCTATAGCTGGGAGAATATATTTACCATAAGGTGCATAGGATGTGATGTTAATTAAATAATTACGAACACTACTAATGAGCATTGGTAAGGCTGAATATAGTAAAAACTGATTTGCTTTGTCTTCATTATCTTCATTAATTTTTTTTAGTTCAAAAAAACCATTTGCGATAATTGAAAATTTATATCCCATTACAGGATTCTTAATGTCATTCCCATTAATATTTAAAGCTAAATTATACTTTTCATCATTATCTTTTGAAACAAGGGTTTCAAAATCAATCTCCAAAGGTATATTATCCAGATCACATTTAACTGAATTATCTTTAACAATGGTCTGAATATGTGAGTCTAAAATAACAAAATCTTCATATATTAAAGGTGATCTTTTTATTTCCATTATGCTACCCTCTGTTTGTCTACATATCTTACATTAGGTATTTCCTTACCGTTTTGTGAAATCTCTAAGATTTTTTTTACTTCGTAGGTTCCTTCAGAAGTTATACATTTAAAAGACCAATCTTTATTGCTAATACTAAATTGAGGTTTTTTAAAATTGGAATCCAAAGCAATAACTTTCCTCTGGGATAAGGCTTCGTAAGTAACCTTAAATTTTATATTAAAAATTCGCTGAAGTTTAGCTAAAGTTTTTAGGTTAATAATTTTATCTGCCGTAAATAACTGCGTCAGATATCCTTTAGTTACACCTAATTCATTGGCTAATTTACTTTTGTTAAATCCACCTTTTTTTTTCATTAAACATTCAGTTTCATACATTATATCCAAGCTAATTATTTCAGCTTCAAAATTTATTTTTTCTTTGTCGTTTTTGAAAGAAAGGATCTTATTGAACCTGTCTTGTGTTGTTTTTTTAGAAGCCATAATTATAATCTCCGATATTTTCAATCATTTTTTTAGTTTTCTTGTCCATTTCATTCTTGCAATATAAAGTTATCATCACAACTTTCTTTATTATAGTATTATCCTCAATAAAAAATTCTCTACAATAAATTCTTTCATTACTTCGACTTTTAAACTTCATAGCAGTGATATTTTTTGCTTTATCTGAAACCTCTTCTTTATCGTATAAATCATAAACATAACGTAAAGAAAATATTTCATAAAGAATCCTTCGTGTTTTCTTCTTTTTCTTTAATAGAAAATTAAGGATTTCATCTTTATTTATTACATCAATATAAAATTCAACTCTTTCATTACAAAAACTGGGCAATTCATCTAAAAAATCTTTAACATAAAGCCTTTCACATTTACGTTCCATTTGTTTACCTATAGCTAAACTTGTCAAATTTTTCATATTCTTTTTTCAAGATTAATTTATACACCATCTTAGTAACCCTTATATAAATAAAGTAAATCCAATAAGTAATAAACGGCATCACATTAATATCCATAACCTTTCCTTTTCCTTTGTAAATAGACGAGTAATAAATTGAAAATCAAGTGTGATATGTCAATAAAAGTATATCCTGATTTTCAAAATTATGATTATTTCTTGACGATAAATTCCTCCTCAACTGAGGATTCCAAAAAATTTTGGATCGGCAAAATATTTTATTGAAAATAATCATCCATGTATACAACGAGTGCATTGAGCACCATAACTAAATCAGCAGCAATTTGATGAAATAAAACAGGAGACAAAATGAAGATGTTAAAATATGTAGTGATCTTTGCAGCATTGATATGCATAATATCAACAGCATATGCCAAGGATCTTAATGAGTATATTACAGAAGCCGATAAATTACAAAAATCGGGAAACCTCGATCAGGCAATTACCACAATGGAAGAAGCAGTGAAGGAATACCCGGAAAACTCTATGGCTTATACTCAACTGGGAAATTTTATCAGTATGCGTGTTCGGAGTGCAGAATTCCAGGATATGTTCGTTCTATGCAGTCAGGCATTTGAGAACTGGAATAAAGCGATTGAACTTGATCCGTACAATGTAATGGCACGATCATTAAGAGGCGGATGGGGTATTGGATTACCAAAATTTGCAGGAATGCTGGAAATTGGTATTGCAGACCAGGAATTTCTCATTTCAATGCTTGAGCGATCTCCAAGTCCTGAAGCACAGCAACAGCTCATCGGCGTGTATATGCAATTAGGAGAAGGTTATCAGAAATTGAAAGAATTTGATAAAGCAAAAGATGCATGGAACAAGGTAATAGAACTTCTCCCCGAAAGCGATTATGCACAATCTGCACAAGCAAAAATAAATAAATTGACCGATGTCGAAAATCAAATTGAAGAATATCTGGAATCAAAAGGACCTGATGGTCAAATTATAGTGACGCTGAATGAAAAATTGGAGCAGGACCACGAAAACACTTCTCTTCTGATTGAATTGGGAAATGCATATAATGATGAAGGCAAGTATGAGAAAGCAGAGGAAGTCTTACAAAAAGCGATCAGCATAGATCCTCAAAATATTGGCGCGTATAAAGCACTTTTAGTATCCGTTCAGAACATGGCTGCAAGCGGGTATGATATCATGGTAAGCATCGACACGGATTATCGTACAGACCTCGCATTCCAGGTGATGCATGTGCTTGATCAAGCCGTCGAAATTGCTCCTGACGACATTGGATTGCGACTTCAAAGAGGTATCGGCGGGATCGAGATGCCTTTCTTTGTAGGGAAATTAGATCAGTCAATTAACGATCTGAATATTATTACTGAGTCAGATGTCCCCGATTCTATAAAAGCTGAAGCAAAGTATTGGCTCGGTGTCGCCTATCAAAGAAAATCTATGAGCTATTGGATAGAAGTGGCATCGGATTTTGAAGATTCACAAGTCGCACAATGGGTATATCAACGTTTGGATCCGGACATTCAACATTTCGATGTAAAGGATTATAAAACTCCGGTCGTATCAATTGATTTTATTATGGGATTCACGGATGAATTACCACCCCAGACCGCTGTATGGATCGAAGATAGTGATGGCAATTTTGTAAAAACTATCTATATTTCCGGGTTCAGCGCCAATGCCAAAGAAGTTCAGGTTCATCTTCCCAAATATGCAAAATCATCAAAATTTAAAGATGTCGATGCAGTAACAGGTGCGAGTATCGATCTTGGACATCATATTTATACATGGGATGTGAAAGACAGTTTCGGGAATAAGGTCAAAAATGGTGAATATATTGTTAAGGTGGAAGTCTGCCATTGGCCCCACGTCAAATACCAGTTAGTCCAGGCTCCGATTAAAATCGGTAAAAAGGAAAATCAATCTATCGTCGAAGAGGGTAAGTTGCTCCCCTATTTAGAAGTCACGTATTATCCAAAAGGGGGAAAATAAAATCCCGAGAATTGTAATATTATAAACGTAACATAAATGTAATTCACTAAAAAATGCTACAGACAGACAACTTTACGAAATCGATTAGATCAACTGCCCGACACTGTTTGGTTATATCCTGTATTCTTCTCTTGCTCTTTGGCTGCGCTCAAAAACCCGCAACTTTTTCAACACTTGAGATAACTGAGCCGGCTCCACAAAACGCACTCTGCTATGCGAAACAACAAATCGGCAAACCTTACAAATTGGGCGGACAGGGCCCCGATGTGTTTGACTGTTCCGGCATGATCATCTGTGCGTATGAAGATGCCCTGCAATCCCCTCTCTTTCTTATGAACAAGCGCAATGAAATATGTAACGATGTTACAATAGATGAGATATACAAGTATAATGTGCGAGTGCTCGAGAAGGATGAGCTTATGCCGGGTGACATTGTCTTCATAACAAAGCGCAAGGATCGTATCACACACGGAGGTCTCTTTATCGGCTGGAAAGATGAAAACACCATCGAGTTTATCAATGCGTCATACTATTGTGGAGAAGTATGTTTGGACGACTGGCCGCTTGAAGGAACAAAGCGGGGACAATGGGTTGCAGGATTCGGGAGATTGATGGTACGACGGAAGCAGTAAATGAATTATTTCACGCAAAGTACCCAAAGAAAAATGCAAAGACCGCAGAGGAAATATAAACTTACTCTCGTCCCTACGTTGCACTTGGGGATGCAACTTAAATCGGTTACTAAGTCCAACTTAGTAACCAGAAAAAGCAGTTAGATATATAAAACGAATGTATGAAAAATGAGCACCCCCTACTACTACACCACCATTTTTCTTGACGATAATATCAAACTTAAACATCAATTTATTAAAATTCATAAATGCGTTATTGTATGCATGTTCCGTTTATAATAGAGATGTACTGTTTGAGAAACTAAACAAAGTACAACAAAAATTAATGGAAGTTTTAACATAGGGAAAAACAGAAGATGAAAATAAAAAAAAGATTCCGGGTTGTTATCGGATATTTAGGAATTGTTTTGCTTTTTTACCTGGCAATCAATCCAATATCAAATCTCTTAGCAAAAAAGGGAAACGCTGATTCTGTATTTTTAATCAGATGGTTTTATTACCCCTCTGCTTCAATTGGTTATTTTGCCTATATTGTTTATGGATTTGCGATAATTATTACGATTCTATCAATTTTTTTCTACCTAAAATATCGCAGGCAGAATAATGTGGAAATAATGAAAGGATTTAAAATCACCTCAATAATAAGTGTGATTGGGCTCATCTTATTGCTAATAGGAATGCTTTTTTAATCTCGCTCCCCACTTGCACCCGGAAACAACACTCTCCTTATTGAAAGATACCTGCTCTTCGAAATATTGGTTACAAAGTTCAACTTTGTAACCAATGGATGGGATCATGATCATGTGGATTCCTAAGGCACGAGGATTCCTGACGGAATAATAAGCGAACAAAGCATGGAAGGATTTGGTTAATTAAAAATAATGGACGTGAGGAAGAAATGAATATTCGAAAGGCAGAAATTAAGGATGCTTCACAATTAGCCCACCTCCATATTGCGAGCTGGAAACGTGCTTACCGCGGTATTGTCTCTGATACTATTCTGAATAATTTGGATGAGACAAGACGGGCGGCAGCTTTTGAGAAATCGTTTGAAATGAAATTAGGTGAAACGTATCTCATTGAAGAAAATAATGTAGTAATAGGATTTACGACGTTCGGGAATTGCAGGGATGATGACAGGGATAACAATACCGGTGAGATCTGGGGTGTGTACGTTTCTCCGGATCATTGGAGAAAAGGATACGGGAGCAAATTAACTGCTTTTGCCGAAAATATTTTATGCTCAATGAACAAGAAGGAGATAGTCTTGTGGGTTCTGAAAGATAACTACGATGCGCGAAATTTTTATGAAAAGATCGGATATGTGGTTGAGGGCAAATCAAAGATATTAGAACGCCTGAATAACCTGATAGCAGTTCGATACGTAAAACGGATTAACTAAAATGAGCGACATCCACCACTTATATACCTCGTTCCTAAGTTTCTCGCTCTTTTCCCCTCGTTCCTAAGTTTCTCACTCTTTTCCCCTCGTTCCCAAGTTGCACTTGGGGACGCAATTGATAAGGTTACTAAGTTCAACTTAGTAACCAGAAAAATCCTAAAAGGAGCTATCCGCAACCCCTACTCACATTTTTTTCTTGACGATAATATTTAATGCAGCAAAGTTTTCACAAAATTCTACAGGATTGGATTGAATATGCAAATTGGAATGAGAGAAAGTACAAAAACTACAGAGGTCTATACTTATATTACAAGTACAGCGAAAAGTAAAATTATAAGTCCGCCAGCTGGCGGACAATTTAAACTTAGATGAAAAATAATATCAAATTAAAAAAAAGGTCACATATAACTCATATTTGGTATTGTATACGACCTTTTAGAAAATCTAATCGAAATATCCACGACCTTTTTGGTCGTGTACACAAACATTACCTGCTAAAATCTAAAAACGAAACGGAGGAAAAAATGAATAGCAGAGTTTTAATATTTCTGATTATAATTATTCCAATTTTGGGATATGCTCAAGAATGTAATTTCTTTGACGATTATTTATGGGTAAAAAAGACAATTGAAGAAAATGATGCTGGTTTTGATTATGCAATTCAACAAAAAGGTATTGAAGCATACAAAAGCCACAACGAAAAAATATCAAAACAAATAAAACAAATCAAGCAAAAATCTGAATATGAAAAAATACTAAAAGAATGGCTGTCATTCTTCAGGACAGGTCATATTGGAATATATATGATAAATGACAGTGAACAAGCAAGTAAAAAGGATAATAGCAATAAAACAACCCAATTTTCAAACTGGGAAAATGTTGAATGTAGTTTAATTGAATTCAAAAATTATTTAAATAATGAAGCAATAGATAATATTGAAGGAATTTGGATTTCTGAACCATATAAAATCGGAATTAAGAAACAAGGAAATGAATATGTTGGTTTCATAATAGAAGCTGATGGTGTTTACTGGAAAAAAGGGCAAGTAAAATTACGAATATCCGCAACAAAAGACAAAATGGTTTATTATATGCAAGACCATAGCGAACAGATATTCAATGAATTCAAGATAATTGAAAATATTTTTATTCAATCAGGTTTTATTACATTGCGAAAAGATTTTCCAAAAATAGAAATAGACAAATCGTTAGAATATTATTATAAATCTTTAAGTTCTGACAATCCATTTGTGATACAATTAAATAAAAACACTATAATATTACGAATTCCATCATTTTCATATGCTGAAAAAACAAAAATTGATAGTATTATAAAATCTAATAAAGATTTATTTGCTCAAACGGAGAATTTAATCATTGATTTAAGAAATAATGGTGGTGGTAGTGACTATAGTTACCAAGAGATTATTCCATTTATTTATACTAATCCAATTCGTTCAATTGGTGTAGAATTGTTATCCACTCCTTTAAACAATAAACGAATGGAAGATTTAATTACAAACCCCGATTTTCCAAAAGAGAAGAAAGAATGGGCAAAGAAAGCATTAGATAAACTGAATAATGATATTGGTGAATTCGTAAACTTAAATGACACTATTGTAAGTATAACAGAATTAGATACAATATATAATTACCCTAAAAATGTTGGAATTGTAATAAATGAACTCAATGGTAGCACGACTGAACAGTTCCTATTAGCAGCAAAACAAAGTAAAAAAGTAAAGTTATTTGGTACAACAACATTGGGTGTTTTGGATATATCTAATATGTATTTTGTTAATTCACCTGATAATGAATTTAAATTAGGATATTGTATATCAAGGAGTATGCGAATTCCTGATATGGCAATTGACAACAAAGGAATACAACCTGATTATTACATTGATAAAAGTATTCCAAAATATAAATGGATTGAATTCGTGAGTAAAATATTAAATGAATAAAATTCAGCAGGTAACAAGCGTGCCTTCGTCGAAGCAAGAAAAAAAGCAGGAAGAACGCAGCACACGCCAAACCTTAGCAGCAACTTATACTGAGGAGAAATCATGAAATTTACAAGATTATTGATTATTAGAATTGTTCTATTTGCAATTGTTAGTGTGATTATTGTTGGTCTTTTACCAACGCAATTACAACTCTATCTTGAAGAAAAAGGCACTGAAAAAGCTATAGAAACATTCAATTATCATGCGGAAATATCAGACAGTATTTTCTATGGAGATTTTGGTAATACGATCCCAAAAACCATTGAAGGTTTTAATTTCGATCAATTACAAGATTTGGGAAACCAGATCAATATCGATTTTGATGAAACTATAAAACTCATTAAAAAACCTTTTGGAAGTGCCTGGATTACCCATGCATTGGGATTGACAATAAATAGTTTAGTTAAACAGCTTGCAGAGACAATAGTTAATTCAAAAATTTCTAATATACTTTATACAACATTTCTGACATGCATAGGAATATTAATAGTATTTGTATTATTTATCTTATTATTCCCCGGAAAATTTATGAAGATCGAAAAAGAAAAATTGCTGACTGAACCGATTAAACCTGCTTGGTTTGCAACGATCCTTTCCGGTTTAAACTTTATCTTGTTAGCTTTATTACTCGGCATAATAACATACGTAATATTAATTTCAATTCCGATGAGTATAAAACTAATATTGGAACCTCCAATAGCGAATTTTGGACAAATTAATTTTGGAACAACTTTCTATTTTACAACATTTGTTTTCCTGTTTGGAGTTGTGTTTTCGATCTTTCTCTTAATTCATTTTTTCAGAACGAAACAGGCAGCATTAAGAAGATTCTATTCCTTTATCCTAATAATTCCAATTATTGCTCTTGGTTATAATATATGGTCATCAACCATATTTGTTGAAAGTGTTAATGTAATTATTGATTCGCAGAATATAAGTTCTAATAAACAAATGGTAATAAATGATTGCAGAGAAGTAGTCTTTAGTGCACGTCAATGGTATCTAACAAATTCAGAGAAGAAAGAACTGAACATGGATGAGTTCACTCTTTCTAAAATTGCTGTTTTACAGGACAATAACTACGGAATATACAATTTTTCTGTTGAGGGAAATTTACTAACCATAATTGGAAACGTAAAATATGATGATGAAGATAGGGATTCTGATCTTGGGATAATCACTTACAATACAGAAACCGATTCGATCAAAGCAAAAATAGAATGGTAAAACTGAAGCTATGAATAAATGCCTTCTTTTAAAATAGAGAATTATGCTGCTAACAAGCGTGCCAGCAGTCAGGTCTCGCGGTGCTCTTTGCCTGAATCGTTCTCATACCGCCGCACACGCCAAACATTATCGGAAATCGCATATAAGGATTGTTTGAAATCATGAACGAAATAAAATATAAGCAGATCGGAGTTATCCATTCTCCATTCAAAGAACCGAAAGGAACCCCTATCCAACCAGGCGCCGCACAAGGTATTGAAGGAACTGTCGAAGTATTTCAAGAATATGTCGAGGGATTAAAAGACCTTGATGGTTTCTCTCATATTATGTTAATATATCACTTCCATCTATCGAAAGAATCGTCTTTGAAAGTAAAACCTTTTATGGACGATCAAACACATGGGGTATTTTCAACAAGGGCTCCAAATAGACCTAATCCCATCGGGATATCTGTTGTTCAACTTGTTAAAATTGAAGGAAATATACTCTACGTCAAAGACGTGGACATTGTCGATGGGACTCCTTTATTAGATATTAAGCCATATGTTCCGGAATTTGATATAAGAGATGCCAGGAAAAAGGGATGGCTTGAGAAAAACGTACGCAAACTTTCAACATCACGAGATGATGGGAGATTCACAAAATGAATGATGCAACATCTGCTGACAAAGTATTAATGAAATGCAGGATTCTCTTCCTGATCCGCCAGCTGGCGGATTCCGCCGCACACGCAGAACATTAGGCACAATATGTGGTAAGGTAAAATATGAAATATAAATTGATATTATCATCGCTTCTAATTCTTATTTTAATAGCTTGTATTAAACAGGAATCTCAATACAGCTTACAAAATAATGATATGAAATGGATTGAATTTAAATGGGATTCTGACTCATTAAGTGGAAAATTTTTTGATAAAATGTCAATTATGATTCCTGTTAAAATTGACTCAATTCCTGATCAATTTTATATGCAATTTGATTTAGGAGCTGATGTGAATATTCTATATGGTAATCCTTTAATAAATATCATTAATGAATTTCCATATCTTTCATCTAAAATTCAAAAAGACTCAATTAATTTAGGAGATAACTTTTGGCTAAAAGAAATAAATCTGAAACTTGGTGATCAAAACTCTCAAATCAATGATTATGTGGTTTTAAAGGATTATGGGAGCGAAAAGTCTTTTGCAAACCTTGAGACGATAGGTACTATCGGTGCAAATGAAATGAAAAACAAAATTCTAATGATTGATTTCCCTGAACAAAAAATTGCGATTTTAGACAGTATCCCTTATGATTTGAGAGATATTTTTCAAATAGAAAATTGTAAATTAAATAGAAATCGAGTTATTTTTGATTGCCTAATAAACAGTGAGAATTATAGATTTATGTTTGATACAGGTTCATCAATAACACCTGTAGTTACAAATAAAGAAATATATGAAAAATTAACTGGTAAACAAAAACTTAAACCAGACACACTAACTGGTTATTCTTGGGGTCGTAAATTAATTATTCCAGGTGCATTAAATAATTTTGAAATACATTATGGAGAAAATGTAATTTTAAAACGGAATATGGTTTATTATACTGATGATGAGAAGTCTCTTGATTTTTTTAAAACAGAAAACATTGATGGACTTATTGGCAATTCATACTTTTTCAATAGCGTAATATTAATTGATTTTAAAGAAGGTAAATTTGGAATCAGGAAATAGAATTGTAGCTAACACACAACTCCACAACCAAGCAAGAAGAGAAGCAAGAAGAGTTTGGCAGCTGCCAAACATTACAGGCAATAAAGGAGTAAGATATGAACAAGGTATTATTGATAGTAATAACTATTCAAATTTTAGGGTTTTCTATTTTATTTTCACAGACAGCCCCAGATTCTTTATGGTTTTATACTTATGGAGGAAATTTAGATCATAAAACTTATTCTTTAATCCAATGCAGTGATGGTGGTTTCGTTTTTACAGGTAATACATATGAAAGCGGAAATTCTGATGTATATCTGATTAAAACAGATGAAGATGGAGTTGTATTGTGTAGTAGAACTTACGATAGATCAAATTCAGATTATGGATATTCAGTTTATGAAACATCAGATAATGGACTGATAATAGCGGGTTATACAAAATCTTATAATCTAGAAAACATGGATATTTATTTGATAAGAACTGATTCCGATGGTGATACTCTTTGGACGAAATCTTTTGATAATACGTTGTTTGAATTTGGACAATCAGTAATTCAAACTTATGATGGAGGTTTTATGGTTACTGGTTGGGGTCAAACTCCTGATTATGGCAATAAAATGATATTATTAAAGGCTGATGAAAATGGGAATATTTTGTGGAACAACTATATTGGAGGAGAATTTAGTAGCGCTGGAAAATCATTACAACAAACAATTGATGGTGGATTCATAATAACAGGTTACAATGGCACTGGCATAGGTTCTGCTGATCTTTATTTAGTAAAAACGGATGCTGATGGCGACACATTATGGACGAAAGGTTTTAATGAATCTGGTACTAATGTTGCTTGCTATGGAAATGACGTTAAACAGACAAATGATAATGGTTTTATTATTGCAGGTGAAGTTGAATATAACGTAGATGATTCCGATATTTTCTTGGTTAGAACTGACGAATATGGTAATACTTTGTGGACAAAAACTTTCGGAGATATACCTGATTGCGGAGCGGAATCAATTCGACAAACGAATGATGGTGGTTTTATAATGTCTGGTTGGAAACACGAAATAGGATCTGGTCATTACGACATATACATATTAAAAACTGATAGCAATGGTGATTCATTATGGTCGAAATCTTTTGGTGGTACATATGATGATATTGCATATGATTTAGTTGAAGATAGTGAGGGTGAGTTTATTGTTACTGGTTATACAGATTCTTATCCATTGCCTGGTAATTATAGCGCTTTTCTGTTAAAATTAGGTTATGAAACAAACACGGATAATATCATTAATTCATCTTATTTTTCAGCAATTAATTATCCCAATCCCTGCAATCCAACAACAACAATTGAATTTTCTATCCCAAATAGCTCTAAAGTAGAACTTATGATTTATAATATCAAAGGACAAAAAGTAAAAACAATTATAAATGACCTCTACGAGAAAGGTAATCATTCAATCACTTGGAATGGTGATGATGATTCAGGCATAGCAGTTATTCCAGGAGTTTATCTGTATAAATTAAATATTGATGGTAAAACTGAAGCAGTGAAAAAATGCTTACTGTTGAAATGAAAGAAATGCTGCTCACAAGCGTGTCTGCGGTTTTGCTGGTCGGTACTTTTGCCTGTATCCTGCCGGTAAGTGGATTCTTCATTTATTACCAGCTCAGAATTAATAAAAAAGGCTCCGGGTTAAAGAAATATTTTCATGTTTAAACCTTACGAATGGTTTTCGAATCTCCTGCTTCTCTTGACCTTCGCATGGTTAATATCGTTTAATAAAAGAGGTTAATAATGAACAATAATACAGATATTAAGATCTACCGAAAGCTTCAGCAGCATCTGGATAATTTTCCCATTGGAATGCCGGCTACGGAATCAGGTGTTGAAATTGAAATTCTCAAGTTTTTATTCACACCACTTCAAGCAAGAATTGCTACTTGTTTAAATTTAGGACCGAAAAGACCAGGAAAAGT
>CAYUTH010000005.1:22166-33834 GCA_964447485.1 uncultured Candidatus Cloacimonadota bacterium
TTCAAGCAAGAATTGCTACTTGTTTAAATTTAGGACCGAAAAGACCAGGAAAAGTAATGGTTTTCGAATCTCCTGCTTCTCTTGACCTTCGCATGGTTAATATCGTTTAATAAAAGAGGTTAATAATGAACAATAATACAGATATTAAGATCTACCGAAAGCTTCAGCAGCATCTGGATAATTTTCCCATTGGAATGCCGGCTACGGAATCAGGTGTTGAAATTGAAATTCTCAAGTTTTTATTCACACCACTTCAAGCAAGAATTGCTACTTGTTTAAATTTAGGACCGAAAAGACCAGGAAAAGTGTTGAATAGATTTCAAGATCGATTTGAGATTGAAATGACAGAGCAGGAAATGGCAGATCATTTACATGAAATGTTCATGAACGGTTCTCTGGAACGTTCTGGCAAAGAAGGATCCTGGCGCTATTCCAATGCTATGCTGGCAATTGGCATGTTCGAATATCATGTCGATAAACTCACACCGGAATTTGTGCAGAATATGAACGATTATTTTGAAGAAGCTTTTGCCGACGAATTTCATCGAACCGCTGTACCGCAACTTCGAACGAGCCCCCATATTCAAGCTTTAGCTCCAGATCATAAAATCGCTACTTATGATGATATGCGAACATTTGTGCAGAATGTAGAAAAACCGATCCAGGTCGCAAACTGCATCTGTAAGCAAGGTGAAGCAATGCTGGGAAATCCCTGCAAGCAGACTGACGATATCGAGATTTGCCTGATGTTCGGAAGTAAAAGCTATGCAGCACGGGAGCAAGTTCGAGAGATTTCCAAACAAGAATGTCTGGCGATTCTTGATAGAGCAGAGAAAGAAGGAATGGTATTGCAGCCAGGCAATACAATGGAACCATTTTGCATCTGCATATGTTGTGGATGTTGCTGTGGCGTACTTACAGCAGCAAAACAATTTCCAAAACCTGCTGAACTATTTGCTACAAACTATTTTGCTGAGATAGCCGCAGAAGACTGCATTGGTTGTGGGGTATGCATAAAGCGTTGCCAGATGGATGCAATAAAGCTGGTAGGCAAGAAAGCAATTCTGGATCTGAATCGCTGTATAGGTTGTGGTTTATGCGTAACTACTTGCCCTACAAAAGCATTAAAATTGACCAAAAAAGAAAACGAAACAGTTCCTCCCAAAAACACTGCTGCTCTTTACATGAAGATATTGCAGAGGAAGTTTGGTAAAAGAAAAATGATGATGAAAATGTTGAAACTTTTATTGGGATAAATTATGTATAGAATATTAAATGTAACAGAATACAATAAAGGAATTCATGCAGCGATAAAATACATCCACGTTATCTGGGGAAATAAGACAAATTTCACATTTTATAAAGATGCTATTGTGCATTCTTCCCAGCCCGGTAAACATCTTCCCCACTTCTACCTGATGTGAGATAAAGGAAAAGTGATCCTTGATAAATTTACAAAAATTGAAAGATCAAGAAAGCGTGTCGTCGGTTTGGTCTTGTGGTGCTTTTTCGATTCCGCCGCACACGCAAAACATTATATTTCCATAAACCGTAATAGTTCTCACACATAAGGGTTGGGATTATTGATCGTATTCAAATAACTATTCTTCATTTTTCCTTTGCGGTAATGGCGTCTTTGCGCGAATCCTAATCTTTCCTGGAGGATTGGATATGAAGTAGCTATAGATTCAGAAGTATATGATTTATGTGGATCCCATGGTTGCCAGAAGGGGAAGCAGAGATTTCTTTTGGGGATATACGAAATATCCTAACTGTAATAGAACTAAAGAAGTTTTTTTAATTATTTCTAAAAAAAAATCGTCTAACAAGTAAATGCTAGACGATATTATACTAAACTACTATCAGGATTTCTTTATACCCCATTTTTTAAAAAACCAGACATGCCATAGTAATGGGATTATACTCCAAAAATTCCATATTAAGGATTCTCCATGTATGAATCGGTGGGAAATTATATGAGAATTCCCCAAACCCCATCCTCCAAAATTGACGTAATAATAGAAACAATAGTTAGCAACCGCAAGTATTAAAACGACAACAGTTCTAAAGATAAAAGCTTTCCATGAATCCTTGTTTTTGAATGGTGTAATATCATCAAAATAATGATGATATATTAAAAAAGGAAATAAGAAAAATCCAGCAATTTCGGCACTATGATACCAGAGAAAACGGATTAAATCATCTGTTTCTGTGAGGTGATGAATGGTTTCTTTTGGCATCCATAAGGGTATTATTTTGATACACAACATGCCGATAACATACCCTAATGTTATTACCCCTGCCAAGGATAATAGTCCTTTCCATGGCTGAGGTAATTTAATACACGACCAGGGTTTTCCTCTCCAGACATTGGCTGTCATAAATAGAATAACAATCGCCCATTCCCACCAGCCAAACACCCAATGAAGATTATTTGTTCCACTAAAGTTCCACCAAGGAGCATTAAACCCAAATGATGTTCCTAGTTGTTGAGAATAAACTGACCCCCAGAATGGAACAATTAAAATTGTGAAACAAAAGAGAGTGAATAAAGACCCCCATCCTAATCCTGCAAAACCAGCTCTTGGCTGTCCTAAATTACTGGGGAGGACAGGCCATCCTTCAAATAAAATGGGAATCGTTGGGTATGTAAAAAATCCAATTAACACAAAGCTCACAATAGCGCTTTCGGCAAAATGTTTTTCTACCATGAATTTAAGAGCTATCGATACTCCGTTTGGAAGAATTGTTTTTCCGGCTCCAGCCAACTCATTAAGATTGATTTGACTAAGGAAATTAAATCCTAATCCAAATATCCGATAAAAGACAATATGGATAAAAAAGAATGTGAGAATAATATTTAGAATGGTTAACATTATTCCCTGCCATGGTTGACCCATTTTCGCTACTGGCCAATTATCGAATGATAAATGCTGCCATAAGCCTACGAGGATCATCACAGCCAAATACATTACAAACGGATAAGGAAACAAATTTCCTGGACCACGAGAATCGCTAAATGTGAACCAAAGAACCAACGCAATGAGAAAAAATACAATCCAAGCAATAAATCCAGTTTTTAAAGACTCTGATCTTGATTTTGACATTTCTGCATCCTTTATTATTATTGAATTTAATTGTTTAAAATTAATATAGCAATATTGTCTGGCTTATTAAGTTTGTCAATGATGTTATGCTCATTTTTAGTATTTTAGTTTTAATGTCGTATACGATGTGACACCATCGAACTCAGCCTGTGGAGTCAAGGGAAAGAATGCCTTATTTAAGGTGGTTTTTTGATTTTGGAACCAACACCGAGTTGCGGGTTGTGGGTTGCGAATTAACCTGAATTCATTTGTTATGATTTTAAAAGAAACTAAAACCAAAATACACGAAATATTGCGTATAAACAACCCAATGAGAGGTATATACGAACTTTTGTGGAAATTTAAAGTAGATATTGCTATCAGTCCGTTTCGTCTGAATCTTGCGATTCAAACTTTGGTTGGTTCGTTTCCAGGCGGAATCCTGCTGATCCCGCCGCACAAGCCAAACATTACCAATTATTAACTTCATTAATGGAAAAGAAAGCAAAAGGAGCTGTATGGAACAACTCCACATCATATGGAATAGAAATTCTCTAATACTATGATATCATTGCTTTGATATCTTCTTCAACATTTGTTATACCACAGATATTAAAGTTCTCGACTAATACTTTTACAATATTGGGAGAAAGGAATGCGGGAAGCGTTGGTCCAAGATGGATATTCTTCACCCCAAGATACAAAAGAGCCAGCAGCACGGTTACCGCTTTTTGCTCATACCACGCAATATTGTAGACAATCGGAAGATCATTGATATCCTCAAGCCCGAATACTTCTTTCAGTTTCAGAGCGATGAGTGCAAGAGAATAGCTGTCATTGCACTGCCCGGCATCGAGTACGCGAGGAATTCCACCAATATCACCGAGATCGAGTTTGTTATAGCGATACTTAGCACAACCTGCAGTAAGGATCACCGTATCTTTTGGAAGGGCTTCTGCAAATTCAGTATAATAGCTTCTCCCTTTTTGGCGCCCATCACAGCCAGCCATGACCACAAATTTTTTGATTGCACCGGATTTCACTGCATCAATCACTTTGTCTGCCAGTGCAAGAACCTGATTATGTGCAAAACCACCTACGATCTTGCCTGTCTCGATTTCTGTCGGAGCCGGCAAAGTTTTGGCAAGCTCGATCACAGCAGAGAAATTTTTCGCTTCACCTTTCTCGGGATCGACAATATGCTTTACTCCATTAAATGCGACGCTGTTCGTCGTGAAGACCCGTTCCTTGTATGATGCTTTTGGAGGAACGAGACAATTTGTCGTTAAAATAATTGGTCCATTGAATTTTTCAAACTCTTCAGTTTGCTTCCACCAGGAATTACCATAGTTACCAACAAAATGATCATATTTTTTGAATGCAGGATAATAGTTTGCAGGGAGCATCTCGCCATGGGTATATATATCCACACCTGTTCCCTCGGTTTGTTTCAGCAGCTCTTCCATGTCCTTAAGATCGTGTCCTGAAATGAGAATTGCAGGATTATTGCGCACACCAATATTTACTTCTGTAATTTCTGGATGTCCATAGGATTCTGTATTCGCAGCATCAAGGACAGCCATTGCATCAACCGCATATTTCCCGCATTCCATGACCAGCCCAACCATTTCATCAACACTCAAGTTATCATCCAGCGTAGAAATAAACGCTTTCTCTATGAACATCACAACTTCTTTCACTTCTTTTCCAAGACGCATAGCATGATCTGCGTATGCTGCAATTCCTTTAACGCCATATATAAGCAATTCACGCAATGAACGGACATCTTCATTTTCCGTCGTGAGGACTCCTACTGCTGCTGCTTTTTCATCAATATTGTCGTCAGTAATAGTAAAATTAGCTGCATCATGATCGGCCAGTTTTCCAGCATCGAGTCCCATTTCTGCAACTTTCTTCTTTCCCCACTCACGCATTTGGATGGTTTCTTTGATCGCATCGATGAAATAATTTCTATCAAAATTCGCATTGGTGATCGTAGAAAATAGCTGCTCCACAATGAACTTGTCTACCTCATTGCAGGTCTCTGCATATTCTTTCCTAACTTCCAAACTGGCATTGATACGGAAAATTGCTAATCCTTTGAGCGCATAGATCAGAAGATCCTGGAGATTTGCCACATCGCTCTTTTTCCCGCACATGCCGTTTATCGTACAACCTTTATTACCAAGTGTTTCCTGGCATTGATAACAGAACATATTCATTGTAACTCCTTGTTTTCTTTTATTTTTTTATAATATTTTTCCATCGACGGACAGAACATTTATTTTTACCATCGCGATCTTGGCTGCCTGTTGCAGAGCAGCTTCAACTATCTTTTCGAGACCACCGCAACAGGGAACTTCCATGCGGACCACCGATATAGATTTTATCTCATGATTTTTAAAAATGAGCGCTAATTTTTCAATATATTGTTCAATACCTGTATCAAATTTCGGGCAAAGAATAATTGCCACTCTATCCTTGATAAACTTCTGATGAAAGTTACCATAGGCATAGGCACAGCAATCCGCAGCAATAAGAATATCCGCATCATCTAAATATGTAGCGTAAGGATTGATCAGTTTGAGCTGCACTGGCCACTGACGAAGCTGAGAAGTCGATGATGTCTGACATTCACAAGCATGTTCGGTATCATCTTTCTCAATGGAATGAGCCACAGTACCGGGGCAACCACATGCGAGTTTTTCTTCTTCATCCAGAGATGGAATCTCAATAGTTTTTTCATTGAGCACTTGAAGTGCCTGATCATAGAGCTCCATTTCACCATGGCCTTTCAGATGTGTCAGGTGTGCTTTGATCGTGTTCGGACCAGCTTTTATAATGTTGATCATTACTCTTTTTTCATCATAGGGTTCTGCTTCGCGTTCTTCAATCGAGATTGCACCCTCAGGGCAATGCCCCATGCATTCACCCAGTCCATCGCAAAAAAGATCACTCACTAATCGAGCTTTTCCATCAATGATCTGCAATGCACCTTCAGGGCAGTTTGGAATACATTGTCCGCACCCGTTACATTTGTCTTCGTTTATTTCTATAATTTTTCGTTTCACCGATTCTCCATTTATACTAATATTGTTTTTTTGGTTGGTTTGGGTAATTTCATCACTAAAACTCTCACAACTTCATCTGTTTCATTATAGATGCAATGAACCACATCTTTGGGGCTTTCGATGATATCGTCTTTTTTTGCCTGAACTCTTTCTTCTCCAATGAGAATTGACGGTTCTCCTTCTAATACGTAAAAAGCAACATCAACCGGAGTAATGTGTGGTTTCAGGCTTTCCCCAGCTTCTAATGAAAGGTGCATAATAAGGGCGTGATCTTTATCGTATAGTTTTGTTGATTGGATTGCATGCGGGTTTACAATGCTTTCCAGGTTGTTGTAATTTCTAATCTTCATTTAAGCTCCAAATCGTGTTGTATTAAAGTTAATTATTTCAAAATTCAGATAATTTCATCTTGTTGAATGTTTGATAAATATCAGCATAAATTCGTTTCAATTCACCGCTGAAAATACAGGTTTCAAATGCACAATGAGTCTTGCCGAAGGGACATGCCGTCAGATTAACCTTGTCTTCGATAACCTCAAATATTTCTAAGAATGAAATTTCTTCGGCTGGTTTATTCAGTTCAAATCCACCAACCGGTCCACGGACAGATTTCACTAAACCACTTTTGCTGAGTTTTTGAAAAACCTTTGCAAGGTGTGCATGGGAAGCGTTCAGTTCCCTGGCTAAAACCTTTGCATTCATGCGCGATGGTTGATTTCTGGCAATCAATGCCAGACTATGAAAAGCGAGTGAAGCAGCTTCCGAAATATTGATCAGATTAGACATTTTATTTCCCTTTATTTATTTAGGTACTTTAATTCCTAATTAGGATTATTGAGTCAAGGAAAATTATTTTTGCGCTCGATTTTTGTATTTTGATTTAGTTACTAAGTCCAACTTAGTAACCACGGCGCAAATGAACAATCCAAATAATTAATCAGCCTAAATCCTTTAATCTGTGTCCTCTTCTTATGCATTGATTAAATTGCTTTACGAAAATTGTACCCTTTCAAAATATTTCTCCCATGATAAAATGCATACTCTGTGCAGACACCCATCTTGGCTTTGACTACCCGATTAATCCCCGAATAGACCGGAGAAGAAGAGGGAAAGATTTTTTCCGGAATTTCCAGAAAGTGCTCGATTTTGCAGTTGACGAAAAAGCCGACTTTGTCATTCATGGCGGAGATTTTTTTTTCAGAAGCAAGCTGCCTGAAAAGATCATAACCATTGGCTACGAAATGCTGCTTGATTTTTCAAAGCATAATGTTCCATTCATACTTGTACCCGGCAATCATGAGCGCGCACAGCTTCCTCTCTCTATCCTTCTAAATACTAAAAACATTCTTATCTTCGATAAGCCCCGCACCTTTACTTTCACAAAAAATAAAACCAACATTCAGATCCATGGATTCCCTTTTGTCCGTGATACTATCAAAGAGCATTTTGGGAGCATTATTAATCATCTTATGACAAACGCATCCTCTGAAGATATTCATATACTCTGCATGCATCAGATTGTGAACGGCGCCCGATTGGAAAGGTATGTTTTCAGTCATGGTGAAAATGTTATTCCCAAAAAATTGATCCCCCTTGATCTGGATTTTATCGTTTCCGGACATATTCACAGAGCGCAGATCGTACACATCAGGGGACTTCTCAAAACAGTTCCTGTTATCTATCCGGGTTCTGTTGAACGAACATCTTTTCAGGAACAGAACGAGGATAAGGGCTTTTATGCCATCGAGTGTGACAAAAGGAATGGCACTTTCACATGGAATGCTGATTTCCACACTCTTCCCACGCGAGCTATGATAACACTCGATCTTGATATAATCAATACTGATGTCGAAGATGTCATGCAATATCTGAATGAAAAAATAGCAGTTATGGATGATAATGCAATCCTCCGGCTCATTTCTCACAAACCGGAAATACGACAGAGGTTGACCGCATCAGCACTTCGCGAAATTGCTCCGAGCACAATGAATATCGAGTTATATCCAAGAATTATCAGATAAATGAAAAAGATAGAAGCAGAAGAACTCTACACAAAAGTGAAATCTTTACCTGAAACCTGTGGCGTGTATCTTCTCTATGATGATAACGGAAATATCATATATGTGGGGAAATCAGTTAATCTGAAAAAACGAGTGATGAGTTATTTCAGAAAAAACAGCACCTCGATGAAAAAAACTCAAATACTTTCAAAAAGCATTCACAATGTTGAAGTCCAAAATACAGATTCAGAACTCGAAGCGCTCATTCTCGAAGACGAACTCATTAAAAAGTATCTTCCCGAGTACAACATAAAACAGAAAGAATATAGAGAATACCAGTATCTTATTGTGTCAGATGGTGAGTTCCCCCATATATTTTCCGATCATACACCAGCCCACAAAATTGGTCACACGGTTTTTGGTCCTTTTAAGGACAGCTTTCTAGCTGACAAGATTAAAGATATACTATGTGAAACATTTCTTTTAAGACACTGCACAACAAAAGATCCGAAAAATAAATGCATCCTCTATGATATTGGACAATGCTCCGGTCCGTGCAAAGGGAAAATATCTTCAGGAGAATATTTCCGGATTGTGAGTTCAGCACTTAATTTTCTTGCAGGAGATATTCAAACAGCTCGAAGGATAATTAAGAAAAAAATAATCTCACATGCTGAAAAACTCGAGTTCGAGCAGGCAGCGTTGTGGAGAGACCGTTTACGGTTTTGCGTGGGATTCTGCAACAGACAGAAATTTATCAGTAATTTTGTTTCGAAGTTTTTGATCGTCGAGGAAAAGACTCAGCCATCTAAGCTGTACATTTTTCATAAGGGAAATCTCACGAAAATTTATAAAAGAAAAACCCCAGAGAATCAATTGAAGAAATATATTGAGGAATTGAAAGAGCAGCCTGCAAGAAAAGATGTGAATTCTGTATTTTTACTTGATAGAGCAATGGTTGTATATACTTGGTTGAGGAGCAGGAAAAGCAAAAAGGAATACTATTTCATCTCTCAGTTGTATTCTTAAAACTTGTCATCCTGAACGAAGTGAAGGATCTATTTGTTGGAGTGAGATGTATAACCACAGATATAGCTCTCGTTCTTGAAGAGTAGATTCTTCGTTTCTCCTCGATTCCATCGGTAATCCACTCAGAATGACAAATCTTTTTTTTGTAATAAATGTTGTCATGCTGTAATGAACGAAATATGAAATTCTTTTATTTTGCTTTGGGGTCGGATTGCATCAAGCCGTGTAGGTTGCCTTCCGGATCTAAGAAATAAGCAAGCCAGCCTACACCTGGAACTGCTGCTTTTTTTCGCACGATCGTACCTCCGAATTCTTCAACTTTTTTGATGAATGCATCGATATCATCAACGCCGATCGTGTTTATTATGCGTTCTTCGCCCTCAGCTTTTCCAATTCCACCGTCGATGCCCTCGCCTTCACCGGTCATCACCAACCAGTATTCCATTGGACCACTCCATTTCTTTATAGTCCAGCCAAAGGCATTCTGATAAAACTCAATGATCTTTTCGGGCTCTTCCGCATTAATTTCGAAGTGAATTATGCGTGGCATAAGAACTCCTTTTCATTCGATTTAATTTTATTAAAATTTGAGTACTTTCTTTGTCAAATTTCATACATCTGAATTTTATTTCGTACTTGTCACAAGCTCTTCGACTTTTGACAAGTCCTTAATGAATTTACTTAAGACATTTCACAGATCATGTCTTAAGTAAATTTTCTCTCTATTCTTTTAAGACTCCTATTACCTCCACATCATCCACTTCCCAGGACGTTGCCTTTGATGGACTTGAGTTGATATATTTAAATCCTATATGAACTCCATTCTCTGCAAACTCTGATATATCAATATATCCTGAGTGCTTCCATTCATAGTATCCTTGTGAGAGGAGAGCAAGGAGTGGATGCCATGTATAGTTTTTTGGATCATTTCCTTCTACATAGTCCATTGATATAAATACTTCAAGACCCGGAGTAATATCTGTATGATTCTTGGCAGTTTCAAAACTGAGAATCAGGTCTTGGTAGTTTTGGAGATTCAAACTGGGTGAAATCAACCAGTCATTGCAGGGCACATCAGCTTTATAGCCGCTTATTTTCATGAAGTGCCTGTCTCCGTATGATGAATGATACCAGTCCTCATTTCCTGCAATGCTATACGTTGTCCAGCCATCTGTTCCTTGTTCAAAAGAACTATAAAGGAGAACTTCTGCAAGAGGGTCTATACCATGCCCTTTAAGAAAGACATGCACTATTCTAGCCCCTTGAGTATTTATGAAAAGTGTATCCTCATAATTTATTTTTTGATCCGGTTTAAAGTAAATGATGATTTCCTGGTTTAAGAAACCATTCTGAGGGTAAAACTGTAATTCATTACGCGGTGCCCTGTCTTGATTATCTGCTATATAAAAAGGAGTCCGGGCTGTGAGGGCGACCTTTTCAGTCAGGTTATTGCCGCTAACGACAAAGGGCTTGGGTTCTGAAAAAACATCAATAACCTGATTGCCAAACCCGATAACAGGATCCGAATAATTAAGTACGGGTTCGATAACCGGCTCTCCCCAAATTAGTGCAACAAATTCAGGATGATCAATAAATGGATTTCGATTGTGCTGATATGAATAAATAACTTCATTACGATGTCGTTCTAGCTCATCTACCGGATCGAGCATATGCCATTGAAGCAGTGTTGATAATTTACCAAAATTGGGTCCATAAGTGCCGGTCTTGTCCAGGAGTTCGAGATCATAGGTGCCATTGTCTCCCTCATACCGGGTTGTCATGTAGAAAAGCATTCTTGCAATGTCGCCTTTCACTCTATCCGGGGGCTCCCATGAATCAAAATCATAATAGCAACCCTCCACTTCTTCCAGCTCAAATCCGCCCCAATCAAAATCACGATTGCCGCGCGCACCATTCACAGAGCGATCTGCGGGTCTGAGGTGATGAACATCGGTATATGCGGTATCTGCCATATCAGGAAAGCCATGGGATTTTGCCCAGATATGCTCCCTATTCCAGGAATCATCATGAGAAATACCATACTCTTTCATATAATCAAAATTGTCGCCATGATCTGCATATTCTGCTTTTTGAGACCGGACTGAGTAAAATAAAATGATGTTGCCGGGTTGGGAAAGATCAGCATCAGCTTCGATCATGATATCTTTTGTCGCCACTGTAGAATCACTGAAGTAAGGATACATTACATGACCGTTAATCAGTTCATGCAGTGCGGTTTTAAGCGAGTCGCCTGAAAGCAAGACAACAGACTGATAATATTCATCAACTGGAACAGGTAAAAATCCAAAGAGTGATTGAGAAAACATAAAAAGTGATAGAAATAATACTATAATTTTCATTGTTGTTACCTATCCTGCGGCATTCGCACAAAGCCGAGTATTGTAGAAGGAAACTTATCAGTTACAATTATAAATCCTTCATCACCAAATCGTACGATGCCTTCCCAGTTCCTTGAATTGTC
>CAYUTH010000006.1:0-12494 GCA_964447485.1 uncultured Candidatus Cloacimonadota bacterium
CTTACAAAGAGAGAGGTTCAATCTAATTTGAAATCAAAGGGATTGCCATGGGAACGCGCGAAGTCTTTTGATAAATCTGCGGTATTTAGTGAGTTTGTCACTTTTGGAGGCGCTATGAATGATTTGAGAATGGAGCTCTATATAAATGGCTGTTTGGTACAGAAGGGCGGCTGTAATTTAATGCTGAATAAGCCAGACGAAATATTACATGAAGCACTCGGTTTTTTTTCATTTGAGGATGGTGATATAATAATGAGTGGAACTCCAAAGGGCGTAGGTCCTGTTATTTCCGGTGATACATTTAATGGAAAAATATTTGAAAAAAGTAAATTATTAGTAGAAGGTTGCTGGGTAGTTAAGTAAATGTATTACCGTATATGCATATACAGGTTTCGTATTATTTGACAAAAAAGGATTGAATATAATTTATACCAACAATAGCTAATTACACAATGAGGTTTTAAAGGATGATAATGTCGAAGAGAGGAAGATTTAAATACAAGATCGTTAACGTTTATTTCATATGCTGCATAAACATGCAATATAATATATATCAGCAGTAAAATTAATAGGAGAAAACAAATGAAGCAATATAAGGTATTGTCTCAGAAGGACAGGTTTTTCGCGGGAAAATTTAATCCAGAGAAGTTGGAAAATGCCATAAATTCATATGCAGAAGAAGGCTGGGAGGTTGTTTCGGTTGCCACTGCCAGCATTCCTTCCCTGACTGGAGCACGTGAGGAGTTAATTGTAGTTATGAGTAGGGAAAAGTAATGGAAACACGTCATGGTGCAAAAGGTACCGTATTTGATGATGTTTTTTTTACTGAAAGCACTATTACAGGAATTGCTACAATAAAACATATTCATGTTGAAATATCACGACAGAACTCTAATTTATTTGAAGTAAAAAAACAGATGGCGAATGAGGCAAAAGCAATTGGCGCAAATGCAATTATGAACTTCAAATATGGCCAAAAAAAACATAAGACGTGGCAATTAGTATTAACGTTAAAGTGGGACACCGAGTCTTGGCATGGAGAAGGCAACGCCGTTAAAATATAATTTTTTCGGGTAACAAAAGGTTCAAGGTGATGTTGTGAGCGAATCGTTAATTTAGGTAAAATGATCTGGTTACTGACGCCTTAAACAAACGCACCTTAAAAGTGCCATTATGCAGTAATACATACTAATACAAATATCCTCAATATCAATAATCACTCATTTATCCCTTTGTTCCCAAACTTCTATTAACCAAAAGGGAAATTGCATTATAGTCTAGATAGATAGGTTTCATAATATTTGACAAAAATTTGCAGATATTATTTCTGTTATTATTGATATAATATATGAGGAATTAAAAAGATGATAATATTAATGAGAGGAAGAATAATTTATGGCGTTTTTTCATTCGGAAATTTTTTATTTACTATAAATAATTAAGGAGGAATACATGGTTGTAGATATATTTAATGTCGATGATAAAACTTACGAAATTCATTTTGAAAAAATTGGATTTGAATACAAAATTCAAGTAAAATCTCAAAATAAACCAGCAAATGGATATTACTATACTGTGCAACTTGATCAAATATACGACTTAGAAGAAGTTGCTGGAAAAGATGCAATTAAAGAATTGATAAAAATTGCTAAGAATGATGTAATTGAACATACATATGAAAAACTAATCAAAGCTCTTCAACAATCTAAATAAATGAATTTATCTAATTCTAGGAATCCATTGTTGTGAATTTCAAAAAAAGATATGATATTGATTGTATTGTCAACGTTGGTTAAAAGTATTAGATTTACTATTTTTCTAAAAAACGTTGTATGATTAATTTTTTTAAATATAAAATAGAAACAAAAGAAATAGTTTTAATAAAACCAACAAAGTGGTCTTTAGGTTCTCTTGAAAAGATAAATGCAAAACGAGGTCTATCTAATTATGAATTTATAAAATATGTTATGTATTATTCACAGAAAGACACCAAAGAAAACAATTCATTTACTTTTATGGAATTTAGTAAATTACATTCTAATATTATAGGAAATTTGTTTATTTCTTATATAAATTCTGATATTAATTTTTTAACAAAATATAATGAAAATAAAAAAGTAAATAATATTGAATCTGCTGTCTTATTTGTTAATAACCATATTGATTATTTTGTGAATGATATGGGTTTTTTATTAGTTGGAACATATTTCAGTACCATTTTTTTTAATTCATGGCTAAATTCCATAAAAGGTAATTTAACTAAAGAAAATCTTAAAAAATTGGATGACTGCTGTGAATTAGTATTGAATACTTATAACAGCAAACCAGAATATTTTGAGAAACATGATTCTGTAATCGAATTTGTTAATAGTTTTGTAGAAAATAAAAAATATTTCTATGAATTATTCTCAAAGGTAAATTTAATAATAGATAAAACTAATAAATCAGGTATTTGGATTCCATCCAGATACTCTCAAAAAATATTCGATATGTTACTTCCAAATGACATAAATAGAATTGAGAGAATTAATATAGAGGAAATGATTTATGATCTTGCTGAAAAAGATATTAATAATATCTACTTACAAAGTTGGCTTGAAGCAGAAATAATGAGGGATAGAAAGAAAATACTAGAAGAAGCATTTGAGACTCATAAAAAAAATTTATTCGCACCAGCAATTTGCTTTTTTTTAACTCAGCTTGATTTTGTAATTCTACAGATATCACAACTCCTTCATTTAGATGATAATGCTCGTAATGTAAATACAAAAATAATTAACAAAATCTCAAATTACATTGAAAATGAAATTATATTGGATACAAATTTGACTGAATTTTTCCCTGAAAATTGTAAATTTGATAGTGTAATTTATTATTTTCAAGCAAAGTCTTTATCACAATACTTAAATCGTATAACATTTTCAGATACTGAAAAGATCGAAAATGACATTCTTTTAAACAGACATGGTATTTTACATGGTAAATTTGTTAAATATGCAAATGAAAATAATTCAAAAAAAGTAATTCTGTTAATTGATGAGTTATTATGTTTTTATCAGAAATTAAAAAAAGTAAATTATTAGTAGAAGATTGCTGGGTAGTTAAGTAATTGTATTATGTATATGCATGTACAGGTTTCGTATTATTTGACAAAAAAGATTGAATAAAATTTATACCAACAATAGCTAATTACACAATGAGGTTTTAAAGGATGATAATGTCGAAGAGAGGAAGAAGTATTTACAAGAATGTTAATGAAGATTTATTAAAGAAAAACAATACAAAAAGAGGAGAAGCATTGTGAAAAAATTTTTAGCAGTTTTGATTTGTTTGGTGTTAATAGGCTGTGCTACTACAGGAACAAGAATAGAACTAGAAAAAGTAAAACAGATTAAAGAAGGCATTACAACCCAAGAAGAAGTTATTGAACTCATGGGAAAACCTTTCATGCAAAATCTTACATCAGATGGAAAAATTATAATGTTGTATCAATATACAAAAGTCAAAAATAGAGCAACCAATTTTATACCAGTGGCAAATATATTAGCAGGGGGAATGGATATGACACAGCAGACATTACAAATTCTTATAGATAAAAACGGTGTTGTAGAGAAATATATTGTTACAGATACAAATTCTCCCATAAATTCAGGATTGTTTAACACACCATAAGTGGGCAATCCTCTAAGAAAATATGGAAGTAACCACCTAGAATTTTGATTTTTCAATCATTTGTAATATTGATAATTCAAGTATATTAGAACCTTAAGTGAATATGAACAAAACATAAGGTGTACAGTTAAATAATTAATGTTTAATTAAATTAAAAAATTTTAATGTTGATAATATTTAAAGAACATGATATTTGAATTATGATATTAAATATTATAAAACAGAAGGAAGATTAAATTAAATGCAAGATAAAAAAATAGATTTGGGTAAAGAGATTATCAAGACAGGTGGTAAAGTTGCAGGTATTCCTGGTGTCGAACTAATTATTATGTTTGTCCAACATTTCTTAGACAAGCATCTCAAAAAGCGATTCGCAAAATTTATCTCGGACGCAGAAGTTGATATGGAAATGATTGATAAAATATTGAAGAATGAAACCTACTCAAACTGTTTCTATGCTATACTAGAGACGGTTCGTCAAACTCACTCTAAGCTTGGTGTTGTTGCACTCGCTCTTATCTACAAAGATCACTGGAATGACGAGTCATATCTCATTGCTGCTATACGTTCCTTTTCTCAGATTAGTGATAAAGTAATAGAAGCGTTCATCATTTTATACGAATCTATACCAAACGAAAAGAATTACCTAAATCTGCGAAACCATAAAGATAAAGTAGGTTATTTTCATGAATTGTACAACGAGGCAGTTGAGCTTATTAGTAGAAACTTTTTCGTTACAAGCACAGGAGCTTGTATGCAAGCTAATGCACCAGTGCAAGGCATGAAATGGGAACATACAGATTCTTACTACCAATATTGCAAAGCAGCAAGAAATCTTATATATACATACAATTCAAAAGACACTTAAAGCTGTGAGTTATAATTATGAAAATAATTTATGGCATAGAAAGTTGATATAAAATCTGAGGAGGATACAATGAAAAAGAATGCATTCTTTTTTGCTATAATTCTTATTTCTTTCAGTTTATTAGGATGTGAAGTATCAAAAAATGATGCCGGAAAAAATAACTCCCTTGAAAGAAATGATTTATCAAAATACAATTTCAAACAAATTGTTAATGAGTTTAGTGAAGAGAAATTACCTGAAGGGGCCAATGCAGAATTTGTATTGCGATTAAAAGTTTTTCTTGATATGGACTATTCGAAAATCGATAATATTGTCAAAAATGAATTTATAAACATGAGAATAAACGGAAACGAGACTATTCTAAATAAATATGAAAATCCATATATCTACTCAACTGGAAATATTAGATTCCTCAGCAGGTTGAAAATATCAGACAAACATGCAACTGGATTTAGGGCAATTCATAAATCATTAGCTGTAGATATTATGAAAATGTTAAAGAAAGAAGGATTTGTGAGGTTCGGCATTAACGAAGCTCCTGAAGGGACTTATATTTATAGAAAAGACGGATACTCAATAATGATTAAATACAACAATTACCACGATATGTGGTCATTGATTTTACACAAATATGAAATCTAATTCGTTCAATTTAAAATATAAATAGCTCTTGAATAGTCAATTACTCCCTCGTTCCCAAAGTGGGCTTTGGGAACGAGAAAGTCAATTCAATCCGTCACGGAGTGGTCCATGACGGCTCATTCTAAAAATGTTGTAAACCAAGAATTTCATTAAGAATTTTTCATTATCCTCTGAGTTCTCTGTTCTCTATGTGCTCTCTGTGGTTGTTCATTTTTTACGATGAGTTCTTGATCCTGAATAATTTGACAAAAATCATCCCCCATTTCTCCTCACATTAAAATCATTATAACTTTTAGGTGAGCTATGAAAAAAACCAACTGGACAGGATATATCGTTGAGCTGGTTGTCGTATTTATCGGTATTACCGGCGCATTCCTCCTTAATAACTGGCGCGAGAATGTGAAAGATATTCAACTTGAAATGAAGTACCTGCATACTCTTTCCAGCGAAGTGACCCAGGATTCCGCAAACCTCGAAGCAGGGATCGAGGATAAGGAATGGAAGCTCCAAACGATCAGAAATTACATCATGCACATTAAATCCGGTTCCGCGACCATAGATTCCGCAGCAGTTCTCGTGAGTGCCATACTCAGCATTTCTGCTTACAGTATTAATTCAAGCACGTATGAGTCTATGAAATATAACGGCACATTAAATTTGATCAGAAATTTCGAATTACGGCAGAAAATCGTTAATTACTATGAATCTTTTGAGGGTTATACGGAACAGCGTCAGATCTCAATAGATTTTATCTATGATTATGTGGCAAAGTTCGCGATTGAAAATATGGATTTCACCAAAAATAACACTATCGAAAATCCTGATGTGAAGCTGTATTATCTCAACAATATCATACTTTCCTATTATTCATTTTTAAGCAGCAATTTGCAAAGGCAATAAATTATTTACGATATAAATATAGAATTAAAAGCCATGCTTGAGGAATATCTGAAGATTTAGGTTTTTCCTTCCCCTCGTTCCCAAACCCCTGTTTGGGAATGTTTAAAATTTGTTTGATAGTTCGTCCTTAAACCTGTCTCAATTTCTTTCTATCTGAAGACAGAGGGCTTTGGGAAAAAATCTCCTTTCAAGTCCATCAAAAAATTTGACATGATTATTACAATTTCTTATGGACTCGGTCTATGAAATCTTCTGATAGAAATATCCGGCATCATAAACCAGCAAGAGCTTCTCACCAATTACAAAACCTGTACTTATCAATTATTTTTCCGATTATTTTGCTCCTTGTCATCACCGGCTGCTCAGGAAAATATGATGAACTCGATCTCAGCATGTATCATTACCGGGATACAAAGAACCTGGTAAAATTCGTGTTTGATGCTGCACAGATCCTCAAAGAACAGGGACTTGCAGGTCTTGACTATTTTCGCAATAACCGCCAACGTTTCCAAACCAAAGATCATTACCTGTACATCTATGATATGGACTGCAACAATATCTTTCACAGCGGCATGGAAAATCTTGAAAACACCAACCTTATCGACATTACGGACAAAAACGGTAAACAAGTTGCTAAGTTGACATTGCAAGCGCTGCAAGACCCGAACAATCCTCATGCGTGGGTACACTATTCCTGGTGGGAACCCGGCAAATTCTATCCTGTGCCGAAATCTTCATGTCATTTCAAAGTGACCACACCGGAAGGGAAAGAGCTTTTTGTCGGCGGCGGCATTAACTATCCCCAGGAAGAGCAGGAATTCATTCGCATCATCGTGGATGATGCAGCAGAACTCATCAAAGAAAAAGGACGGGATGCTTTTCCGGAAATTATAGATCCTACCTCTCAGTTTAACTATCGGGATGTAAGAGTTTTTGCTTTTCGATCTGACGGGGAAATTGTGATCTCGCCTGTTCTGGAGGACAGTCTCGCAAAGATTGATCTCCTGGAATGCAGTGATGAGGTCGGGCATAAACCTTTTATAAAAGCAATGAAAGGTTTACATGAGAATGATGTTGTGTGGGAGGTATTCCTTGCAAAGAACCGGTTCCGTCGAGAGCTTGTTAAAAAGTGCATGTGCCTTCGTAAAACCAGCCTTGATGGCGAAGATATATATGTCGGAGCGATCACAGATCTGCCCAATCCCCCTTAAACTATTGGAGCACAAATGCCAGATAAAAATAGGAAATATGAATATTCGGTAAATGAGGTTCCACCTGCGGGACAACTGGTCATGCTTTCCATACAGCATGTCATGTTGATGGTGATGTCTCTCTGCCTGCCAATTCTTTTTGCAAGCCAGCTCAATGCATCTCTGGAGTTCACTGCGTCATTAATATCCCTCTCGATGCTTGCTGTTGGATTTGGTTCGATCATACAATCTGTGGGACTGCCCTTTATTGGTTCAGGATACTTATGTCCGAATCTTTGCGGACCTTCGTACTTCAGTCTTTCTTTATCTGCTGCCTGGCTTGGAGGACTTCCTCTTATGCGGGGAATGATAATAATAGCAGGAATAGTCGAGATGGTGCTTGCCCCGATTATACAAAAGCTGAGAAAAATCTTTCCAACCTACATTGTCGGGCTCGTAGTTGCAATGGTTGGAGTCAGCATTATTAAATTATCTGTCACTTCAGTTTTCGGACTCGCTTTTTATGGTGACGCAATCCGGAGTGTAGATATTTTTATTGGTGCGATCTCTTTAATGATCATGGTGCTCAGCAATTTGTGGGGCAAAGGTTTTATCAAAATGTATTGCCTGCTCATCGGCATGATTTTAGGATGGATATTAGCGCTCATTCTTGTTCCCGAATACTGGTTTAGTCTTTTTGCCGTCAAAGGCAGCCCGACTTTTTCTCTCCCCAGATTTGGACCGGAATTTAAGCGGATCACGATCGATCTTAAGATGCTCATCCCCTTTATCGTGATCGCCATTAGCGGTTCATTAAAATCATTCGGAAACCTTCTTGCAGCACAAAAAATCTCAAAACCCGATCTTGAAAAACCGGATTTTGTTCCGATCCGAAAAGGGCTTATCGCAGATGGTCTTTCCACATCAGTCGCAGGTTTGATCGGGGGAATGGCAGTTGATACTTCCTCAAGCAATATCGGACTTGCTGGTGCCACAAAAGTCGTGAGTAGATGGATAAGCGTGGTTGCAGGTATCATCTTTATAATATTAGCTTTTTTCCCGAAACTGATAACCGCACTTTCTTTGATACCGAAACCTGTTCTTGGAGCATCGATATTGTTCTCGGGTTGTTTCATGATATGCGTCGGTTTAAAAGAGATGTTCGCTCAAAACTGGGATCAACGGAAAACATTTGTAGTAGGAATTTCCCTTATTTTTGGATTGAGTACTGCCATGCTGCCCGAGTTGTATGCACGTGCACCTGAATTCATCAAAACATTCTTTACCGATCCCCTGCCTACCACCACGATACTTGCTGTGTTACTGCATCAAATATTCAATCTTGATAAGATGTTTGTGAAAGAGAAAAAATAAATTGTAGATGTCTTTGCAAAATGCAAATTTGTTTATAGTAAATAATATTTATGCATAATTATTCAAATGAGACAAAAAAATATGACTGATTTACGTCTTGTAACATATTGTGGACTTTACTGTGGGCTCTGTTCCCAGAATTGTCGTATTCCCCAACAGGCATCCGCTTTGCACGATACCATGCAAAAAGAGGGATATGAGTTTTGGGGGCAAAACATCCCCGGATTCAAAGATTTCTGGAAATTTCTGAATGGGCTGGTAAAGTCTGAATCAATATGCAGTTGTCGTGAAGGGACTTGTGGAGCCCCTTTCTGTGCAATTAGAAAGTGTATACGTGAAAAAAATATCGATCTCTGCATTTCATGTGAGGAATATCCATGCAAAAGAATAGAAGGGATTGCCAAAGGTTATCCCACTCTTTTAGCCGACGGAAAACGCATAAAGGATATTGGTATCGATGCATGGATTGAAGAACAGGAAGAACGTGCAAAAACCGGGTTTGCATATGTCGATATACGTTGTTATCCATATGAGGTGCCCGATAAATAATATTTTCTTTCACAAAATGAGATCAACACGATTATGATATATGTTCGGGCAATGAATCATAAGGATATCCAAAGGGTCAGTGATCTTTTGTGTGCGTGTTACAGGTGGCTTGGGGAAAGAGACAATCTTACTAGTCAAGATGTTCAGTTTCTTGTCACGCAACGCGGCTCCATTGAGACTATCAAACGCGAATCTAAAAATGAGACATATTATGTTGTAGGTAGAGATACTGAAATTGCAGGCATGGTTTCTGTGAAGAATAACGAAATCACAAAACTCTATGTGCATCCCGAATGGCACAGGCGAGGATTTGGCAAACTTCTGTTCGATAAGGCGGAAGAGATAATTGCAGAAAATGGATATACAAAGCTCATACTAAGTGCTATAGCGGAATCACCTCTGCTGTTCTATAATTCAATGGGAATGACAATATCCGGACTGAAGACCTGCAAAATGGGACAAGAAACCGGCAGAGAAGTGATTTTGTTGGAAAAGGTCATTGATAAAAAGCCAAATCATAGGAATCAAACGCACAAAAATGCCACCTCGTAAGATCAATACCCGGTGTTGCAATAATAGAAAGAAATAATTTATGAACACATACTTAAAGCCATTAGTAAAATTATTCAAGGAAAATGCAGATCCTGCCAACGCTGAAGCAATGGCAAAATATATGAAGAACCTTTTCCCGTATTTAGGAATAAAAACACCAACTCGAAGAGAATTGCTTAAAGATTTCTTTAAAGAATACGGTTTGCCGGAACTGTCGAGATTGAAGCAGGTCACATTGGATTTGTGGGAGCTTCCTGAACGGGAATTTCAATACATTGCAATTGGGCTGCTAAGAAAATTCACCAAAACATGGGATGAAGAATTCATCGATCTTTTCGAGCAGCTTATTATCACAAAATCCTGGTGGGACACTGTGGATGGATTAGCCAGCTGGATGGTGGGAGAACATTTTATAAGATTTCCTGATATTCGTGATAGATATATTAATAGATGGATGAAAAGCGAAAATATGTGGCTGCAGCGAACTTGTTTATTATTTCAGCTAAGCTACAAAGAAAAAACAGATGAAATGCTGATGGGAAGTATCATTACGGCATTGAATGGCAGCGATGAATTTTTCATAAACAAAGCGATTGGTTGGATTTTACGCGAATATTCCAAAACAGATGCTCAAGCCGTCATAAACTTTGTGGAAAACAATGAACTCGCTCCTTTAAGCAATAGAGAAGCCCTTAAATGGTTGAAGAATCAAGGAAGAATTTAACCAAAAACAGTAATTACTCTCATCGAACTTCTTGGTTTCGGCTATGTAAATATAACAAACTGAGAAATAAAAAAGGGTTGGGAAATCTACTTCTGGTTCGGGTCGCACTCCTTCACATAATCACAGAGTTCTTGGGCAAACTCCGACGCGCACATAATTTTATTATAATCGATAGGAACGTTATTAAGATATTGCAGCAACAGATATTGTTTATCATCATCGGGCAAAACACCTGAGAAGAAGAAGCCCAGCATTTCTAGCTGAGGAACGCATTTCATGAGATTTTTATCGCACATATCAAGCCGCAGGTCTATTATCTCGATTTTTTTTAGGCATAGGTCACGAAGTCGGTACTTTATCTCTTCCTGAAAATTTACTCCAATTGAATTCACGATAAAACTGGCAATCCTCGCTGACTCTACTACATCCACTTCCACATCGGACTGAGCCATCTTGCTCGTATCTTCATCAACATTTCTCAGAGTATGCATTTCTGCATTGATCCCGATATTTTCGTAAATTTTTTCAATAATGCTCTTATGATGAACTGGTACAAATACTTCTACATCCTGAGCAATAATCATTTTATACATAAGCACCAATGTTTCGCGCTGTGAACACTGATTCTCCATGCTTTTGAAGGTTCTTGGTGGATCCAGTCCAATACGTATACCAGCAGACTTGTAACCACAACTGAGAAGTGCTTTTTGAGAGTAGGGATGAACTGTCACTGCATCAGCATATATACCCTTAATACCTTTCTCAACAGCTTGTTGCTCAAGAAATTCACTCAAATGGGTCATGCAGCCCTGTCTGCGGAATTTTGGCTTTGTGAATGCCATGCCCAACTCGGGAATTTTTTTCTTTCTTCCAAAAAACTCAAGTGCGCAATGACCCAGCACCTCATTATTTACATCGGATGCTGCAACTGAAGAGATGAGTTCACCCGTTTTGTTCATTTCAATAAGACGTTCAGGATAATAGATATTTTCCATTAAATATGTGTAACCATATGCCCTATATGCACATTGTGATATCTCAACTGCCTGGTTGGGTTGCAGAAGCATAGTGTTGAATGGAATCTTAACCAGTTCTTTTTTCTCGACAAATTCAGGTACATCGAATGCTTCCATTTGAGATGCTTTTAGGTATTCATCGATATGCTTCTGATCAATAAATTTCACAAGTTGAACTTCTTTACCTCCAAAACCCAAATTATGGAACGAAAGTTTATCAACGCTTCCTTTCATTAACCTGAGCCCAAGACCCGCCTGCTCATCTCCATCAAGAGATTTATCGGCTGAAAACTCCTTTACTCGATCGGGATCAAAGGGCAATCCTTTATCCCGAATAATAACCTTAAACTCAACAGGAGTTAACTCACATATGACATCGAAATGCTCTTCCTGGTCTGGTAGAAATGCATGTTTGACAACATTTGTGACTGCTTCTTCAACTGCGATATTGAAAAAGGTAATATCCTTTTGTGAAAATTTTGCGAGCCGCGCAAGCTCATTTATAAATGCCTGTATTGCAGCCAGATAAGTAAGATCAACAGGCAGATTCAAAGCCGAGATTTTTCTTATTTCCATTGAACCTCCAAATAAGAAAAAGCATCAATTTTAAAATTAATTGTCAAGGATGTTGGTTTGCACCTTTAAATCAACAATGTAAGTGTCTGTTAATTAATAATATTAGTTGCTGATGTGTCCTTGAAAAATCTCCATACTACTTCTGGTTCGGGTCGCACTCCTGCACATACGCTCCAAGTTCCTGTGCAAAATCTGAGACAAGCACAATTCTCTTATAATCAATAGGCACATTATTCAAATACTGTAGTACGAGATATTGTTTTTTATCATTAGGAAATACGCCTGCAAAGAAGAATCCCAGAGATTCTAAATCCTCAATATAGTTTATTGTGTTCTCGTCACACATATCGATATAGAGATCTATCGTTTCGATCTTCTTCTGGCAGAGTTCTCTCAGCCGCTGTCTTATTTCCAGCTTTATATTTTCCCCG
>CAYUTH010000006.1:12547-33130 GCA_964447485.1 uncultured Candidatus Cloacimonadota bacterium
TTTAGATTTCATCTCTTTTTTATCATGTATTTTTACTGTTGCATCGATTTGGACATTCTGATATATCTTTTCAATCATGCATTTGTGTTTCTCTGTCGAGAACACGTTCAGTTTTTGGTCGATCAGCTTCATATAACTTAACACAAGGGTTTCTCGCTGCGCTCCCTGTTCCTTCATCCCTTCAAATGTTTTCGGAGGAGACAAACCAATAAGGATCGCACAATCTTTAAAACCACCACTCAGCAGTGCTTTTTGCGAATATGGATGAGTGGTCACACCTTTTGCATACATACCTTTTATTCCCTTTTCAATTGCTTCCTCGGATAAAAACGCTGTAAGTCGTGTCATACAGCCTTGTCCGCGGAACTTTGGCTTAGTGAACGCCATTCCCATTTCAGGCACATCCCATTTTCTACCAAAGCGTTCGAGCGCACAGTGTCCCATCACCTCACTATTTTCTTCACAGACTGCAACCGCTGAAATCAGCTCACCTGATCTGGTCATTTCTATGAGACGTTCTGGATAATAGATATTCTCCATAATGTAGGTGTATCCGTAGGTTCGATACGCACACTGGGATATTTCTATCGCTTGTTTCAGCTGGAGAACTTCCACATGCAAAGGTATTGCAACTCTCTCCTGTTTGGATTTATATGTTGGCTGTTCGAAGGCTTGCATCTCGGATTTATGAAAATATTTTTCAACATGCTTCTGATCTACGAACTTTACAAGATGAACTTCCTTACCACCATAACCCATGTTATGAAATGACAACTGATCCACACTGCCTTTCATGAGACGAAATCCGAGTCCTACCTGCTCATCACCATCCAAGGATCTTTCTGCAGAGAAATCAGCCACCTGTGTTGGATCAAAAGGCAAACCCTGATCTTTAATAATAACTTTAAATTCAACTGGAGTAAGTTCGCAGATCACATCAAAAGTTGCGTCTTCGTCCGGAAGGAATGCATGTTTCACCACATTTGTGATGGCTTCTTCAACCGCAATATTAAAAAATGTAATATCCTTTTGTGAAAATTTTGCCAGACGGGCAAGTTCATTTATAAACGCCTGTGCAGCAGAAAGATATGCAAGATCGACAGGCAAATGCAACGTCGATATTTTCTTTATTTCCATGGAACCTCCGTATAAATAAAAAAAAGGATTTTTTATACTCTTTTAATGTCAAGGTCTGTAATTTATTTTTTCATTTATAATTTTAATGTGAGCTGATGAGGAAGATTTATCTTGTCATTTTCAAGATTAGAAATGCTTATACCAAGCAGCCTTACACTGCACTTTTTGACGAGAGTTTCCTCTAAAAGAGAGTAAACTGTAGTAATGATAACTTCTTTTTCTTGTGTTGAATTTTGTAAAGTTCTGCTTCTTGTCGCCTGATAGAAATCGGGATATTTTATCTTCAACGTGATCGTACGTCCGGCGACATTATGTTTCCTCAATCTTTCTTCTATTTTTGCTGCACATTTTGAGAGATATTCCTTCATTTCTTGCATGTCATCAATATCTTTCGCAAAGGTATTCTCGTTACCAATCGACTTTATATCACGCTCAGTTGTGATCTCCCTTTTATCAATCCCCCTTACTATGTAGTAATAATATTTCCCTGCTTTGCCAAAATGACGAATGAGTTCTTCGAGCGTTTGTTCTTTTAAGTCTTTACCAGTGTGAATACCAAGCATCTGCATTTTCTTTTCTGTCACTTTACCGATACCATAGAATTTACCGATAGGAAGCTCCTCCAGAACTTGCTTTGCTTTATCAGGAGGAATAACAACAAGCCCATCCGGCTTATCCATATCCGATGCTATTTTTGCGAGGAACATGTTGTACGATACTCCCGCTGAGGCAGTCAGTCCGGTTTCCTGGAATATTCTTTGTTTAATATCTTTTGCAATGAGTGTGGCTGATTTCATCCCCTTTTTATTATAAGTCACATCGAGATATGCTTCATCAATGGAGACAGGTTCGACAAGATGGGAATATTCATCAAAAATGCTTTTAATCTGTTTTGAAATCTGGCTATACACTTCATACCTGCCATGCACAAATATTGCATGAGGACAAAGTCTGTATGCAACAGCGCTTGCCATTGCGGAATGTATTCCATATTTTCGCGCTTCGTAAGAGCATGTGGCGACAACTCCCCTGCTGTTCGGATCGCCGCCAACGATAAGTGGTTTACCTCTGTATTGTGGATTATCACGCACTTCGACTGCTGCAAAAAATGCATCCATATCTATGTGAATGATCTTACGAATCTGCTGTTCTGTTTTCATGTTAATTCAATGAATTCAATAAAAATTTCTTTATTATTTTTGCATTATTGAAATCTTCATTATCTATCACAACATCAGCTATTTGTTCAGGATGTGAATTGCTTAAATATAACTCTTGCCCGGGGAAATACCTTTTTTCATATTTCTCCCTTAAAACATTTTCGTCGCCTAAGTATTCTTTATCTCTTTTCAATGCTCTACTAAGCGCTGTTTGAAATGAAATCTTTAAAAAAATCTTGAAATCCCAATAGTTAACAAGTTCGCGCCGCATAAGAAATATACCATCAAAAATAAGTATTGCATCATCTTCAGCAAGAAACTGAGCCTCAAGGATTTCTCTATCGGATTTATAGTCGAAAATATGGGTGCGGAACTGTCTATTCCCAGATGGCATCATAGGATCGAGTAGGAATTTTTTTAGAGCACTGTAATTAAATGAATCATCATAATATCCTTCAGGTGAGTAGTCTCCCTTTTGCAAGCGAATCTCCCTGGGATTATGAAATCCATCGATCGAAGCACGAATGATCTGACGGGTTGAATTCTTACCTAAGTATTCCGCGAAATGGTCGGCAAACACTGTTTTTCCTAATGCATCGATACCGTCAATGGCAATTTTAATCGGACAATTGTTATTTTTCGAATCCACTATTTCTTGTAATGTAAAAAATAATCTTTTCATCCTAACCAATTTACCAAACTTCACGTAAGATACATCCTTTTGATTGTCTGCATGATCTGAACGAATGAATGCGTCAATATTTTTGTGATAAACATTTTGAAAAAAGGTTCTTGAAATTTCATGCATTATATTATCTTGACACGGATTATAAGTTTTATCAAGAGGTAGGGTAATCAAAATGTTTGAGAGGTTCTATGAAATACGTAAAATGCTTTATTATTTTGGGTATAATTACCTTGCTTCTTGCCGGTTGTACCAGTAAAGAGCTTGCACTGGAAAATGCTAAGCTAAAACAAATGCTCACAGTGCTCGAAGAAGAGATAGAGATAGCTGAACAAAAATACGATGATCTTGTCACAACCATTAGCGAATGGGCAGACGAAGCAATCGTTATCTGTAATATGGATGGTCGAGTGATCAATGCAAATGATAAGTATTGCGCCCTTCTCGGCTATTCTCTTGCAGAACTAAAGAAAAAAACCTATCAGGAACTCACTCCGGAAAAGTGGTATGCAATGGAAGATAGTTTAAGAGATAACCAGGTCTTTGTGCAGGGTTATTCTGATGTTTATGAAAAGGAATATATCAGCAAAAATGGTAAAGTCGTACCTATTCGTACCCGTGCATGGTTGATGCGAGATCAGTCTGGCAATCCTTCAAAATTTATCGGTCTTGTGAAAAAAATATCTGATTAGAAAGGGTATAATTCCCAATATTACGATCCATTAAGATAGACTGTGAGTTTAACTTCTACTCACTTATTAATTCCTTACCTTTTTCGGACAATATCCGATAATCACCTTTTCGAACAGTCCATCCCCTATCATCGAAATACGAAAGAAGCAGCAGGCATATCTTCCTATTTGCCTGCAAGTTATCACGAAAATCAGCAAGTATGAGCGTGTCGTGCTTTTTGAAATGTGCGATTAATACATTCTGTGCTTTTTCAATAATTTCTGCGTGAATAAATGAACCTTCGATGGTTACGATGTCTTTATTCTCAATAAGAAAGTTGATAATATCATGTAGCTCTTTCTGAGGTATTCCTTGTACCTGCGCGAATTCCTTTATCTCGTTCATTAAAGGAACTTTCATGCCGGAGTTCAGTATGAATTGGTCGATCATCTCTATCTTTTTTTGGTCTTCTTCAGTTATGATAACACTTTTTTCAGAGAGTGCGAATGTGCCCTCAACCTTCTTTAAGATTCCTTCCTTGAGCATCTCTTCCAGTATTATAGTGAGAAAAGCCGCATCATGTGTTTGGTTAAGACCCAGCATACCAGCCAACTCATCGAACGTTTTCCCCTTTGTAATAAGTGGATTTTTATTGTGGTGTTTTGAAAGGATTAGATCAATTTGTTCTCTGAGTTTTTTTATTTTCGGAGCATGTATAAGAATGAGATTTCGACCAGATCCCTTTATTTCAATATCTTTTGGTAGTGAATGTTGTATAAGTTGATTGATTTCTTGTTCGGGTTGATTGGTTATTTCTGCAAGATCAGACAAAGATATCGGGTGCGTTTGTTTTCTCACCTCAGCTGCGATGAATGCTGACAAACCCCCATCCGCAATAGTCCGAACATGTTGAATGATTTGTGGAGTTCTCTTCTTATGATGAAGAGGATAGGCATCCAACACCTTTCCGCCGCCAAGAGTAATATCTCCGGAAGTGCTCCTGATAATAAATGAATCTCCAAAAATCGGAAAGCATTCTTTTTCAAGATGTATCTGTACCAATCCTTTTTCGCCACCCTGTAACACCTCTTTATCGAGCAGATGTATCCTCACCTGGTCTTCAAAAGTACCCATGAGAAATAGTGCATGATTCCATATCCCAAAGGTTCTGCCATGTTCAAATAAAGCGAGCTCCGCATCGATTATTTTTGTAGGTTTTATGACTCTTTCTGATACCAGCATTCCACGCTGAAAATTCTGTATATCCATTCCTGCCACATTCAAAGAAGCTCGCTGACCGGACACCACTTCATCCACTTCTTTCCCGTGATGCTCCATCTTGCGAATCCGCAATTCTTTACTCCCCGGGAGTACATACAAAACCGTATTCTTTGTTGCTTTACCTTGCAAAACCGATCCGTTAATAACAGTACCAAAACCCTGAACACTGAAAATCCTATCGATGTACATTCTGAAAAACAATCCTGATGATCTCTGCTCAATGTGCTCTGTGATATTACTAATCTTACTTATCAACTCACTGATTCCAGTATTATCTTTTACGGATGTTCTGATGATGGGCGCATGTTCAAGAAAAGTGCCTTCAACGAACTCGCCAATTTCAAGCTCAACGAGCTCTAATATTTCCTCATCAACGATATCGCATTTTGTCAGGGCAATAATGCCGTTTTTGATACCCAGAAGCTCCATGATATGCAGATGTTCCCTGGTCTGCGGCATAATACTGCTGTCTGCTGCGATAGTAAAAAGCACAAAATCAATGGTGCTTGCTCCTGAGATCATCGTGTTGATGAAATCCTTGTGCCCGGGCACATCGATTATACCGATGCTGTTCCCATTCGTCAGATCGAGATGCGCGAAACCAAGATGAATCGTGATTCCACGGTTTTTTTCATCCTTGTGCGTGTCGCAATCAAAATTGGTCAGCGCCTTGATAAGCGCAGTTTTGCCGTGGTCAACATGACCGGCTGTACCCATTATCAAATGCTTCATAATACTATTTCGTAATGATAACTTTTATTTGTTTTGCAATATTTGAGAGTTGTTCTTCAGTTAACGTAAACACATCAAAAAGTATCGTGCCCTCGCGAAGAATACCGAGAATAGGAATATCTAATTGAAGCAATTGATGGTAAAGCTGCTCCGGAGAAATTTTTGTTTCTGAAAGATCGAGCTGCACTGCAAAACTGGGAATTTCAACTCGCGGAAGAGTTCCCCCACCGCATCGTGCAGTATTTTCAATAATTATATTAGAGATGTTTTCTTTTAAAAGAAGTTTTGAAAATTTCAGTGCTTTCTTTTGCAGTTCATCTTTTTTCTGATCCAGCATGCGGAAAACCGGTACATTCTCAAGGAGTGTTTCATCCTTGAGATAGCATCTGATCACTGCAGAAAGAGCTGCAAGTGTCATTTTTCCCACACGAAGTACTCGCATAAGTGGTGATTTCCTCAATTTATGAATATATTCTTTCTTCCCGGCTATGATGCCTGCCTGCGGACCTCCAAGAAGTTTATCTCCGCTGAACATCACAAGATCAGCCCCGGACACAAGTGCTGTATGAACATCCGGTTCAGTTTCTAAGGGAAGCCCAGTTGGTTTTCTCAGTAATCCCGATCCCATATCAAAAATACATATGAGATCCTTATCATGAGCGAGCTGTGCAAGTGCTCCTATCTCTACTTCCTCGGAAAAACCCTCTATATAATAATTTGATTTGTGTGCTTTGAACAACACCGCAGTTTTATCAGTAATTGCTTCTTCATAATCTGAAAGGCGTGTACGATTTGTGGTACCAACCTCGATCATTTTCGCACCACTTTGCTTCATGATGTCAGGAATACGGAAGGAACCACCTATCTCAATCAGTTCACCGCGGGATATGACTGCTTCTTTACCTTTTGAAAATGTTCTGAGAGAAAGAAATACCCCAGCTGCATTATTATTCACGACAACTGCATCTTCTGCGCCTGTAATAAAAGTAATAAGATCGGTAATACGGTCTTCCCTGTGACCCCGTTTGCCTTTTTCACAATCGAATTCAAGATTTGAGTATCCTTCAATTATCCCCGCAACCTCTTCTGTGAGCGCTGAACCAAGTGGCGCGCGACCAAGATTTGTATGCAGCACAACACCCGTCGCATTGATCATCGATTTTAATGATTGGGATCCGATATTATTTATTCTCTGCCTGATCATAGCAAGCATCTTATCTTCGGAAGGAATTTTCTTCCCTTTAAGAACAGATTCCCTCACCTTATCCAGTACCTGGCGGATTGAGAAAACTGTAAGATCTTCTCCAAATTCAGAAACGAGTACTTTAATCTCGGAGGTTTTCTTTAATGTATCCACTCCGGGGATTTTCCTGAGTTCGTTTTTATCCATTTTAATTCCTATTTCTTAAATAAAAAAATGGCCGAGAGGGCAGGAATCGAACCTGCCATGGACGGTGTTATCCGCTCACTACTGATTTTGAAGACCAGCTGGAACACCAGTTCCTTCCTCTCAACCGAAAGCTATATATACGAGTAAAATGCTATTTCATGAAGACCATTGATCTGGTCTGAGAAATGGAATCTCCTTGCAGTTTATAAAAGTAAACTCCGCTTGCAACTGCTTTATTATTCTGATCAATACCGTTCCACACGACATCACCTTCTGTGTCTTCAAGGGTGAATTCTTTGACGACATCGCCTTTGATATTATAGATCGTGATGACAGCATTCTCGGAATTCTTGGGTAATGAATAGGATATTGAAGTTGAACCTTTGAAAGGATTCGGTGCATTCTGCCTGATATAGATCATGTTGCTGTGTGGATCGTCAGCCGAAACCACTTGATGATAGTATAAAGCACCCATATCTGCAATTGTGCCGTCAGGATCAGGAGGTGAGGAAGGATCTCCCGCATCAATACACGGAGAAGTCTCTTGCAGACTCCAGTTTGCAGCTAAACCATCATAGGCATTACCATCACCTGCAGTTGGCGTCACAAATTCCGGATCATCGCTGATATTACCAGTTCCGGAATATCCGCCTGAGATACAGGAATAATTTACTATTGGATTGCTGCTGAAGGTTGTAAATATCAAACCATCATGAATGATGATCGTGTTCAGCACATTCGGGTAAGAGGAAATAAGATAAATACAGGCATAGCTCCCAACATTGTTTGCAATCGTATTATTGATAAGTGATGCATCAGAGCCATTCTTCATTCCAATTGCACCGGCAAAAGTTGCTTCATTATTCACAATGATATTATGAGAAATCTCAATTGATGCATTATCGAGAACAATGCCGCCTGAGAGAACCGAGCTGAAGTTGTTGGCAATGATATTTCCCATTACAAGTACATCATTCGCATCCAGCACATGTATTGCAGGACCCTGTTGATTAGTATTGGTGTTCTCATAAAAAGTGCTATTAAGAACATCTACAGTAGAATTATCAATGTAAACTGCGCTTTCCGTACAGCCGGTAAAATAGCAAAGATCGATCACATTGTCTTCCTGGCTGTCGATGATCATAACACCTTTCCATGTATTGTCGGTTGAGAAATTTATCAAACCACGTTCGGAACCAAGAGCTTCAATTTTTCCTTTCACTTCAATCTTGCTGCCATTATTCACAACAATATTCGTGCTGGGCTCGATGGAAAGCACTGTACCGATAGGAACGGTAACATTCCCCGTAATCGTGTACGTTCCATAAGTGGGTGACCAATTTCCTGCAAGTTGACCTGAGATATTTGTGGGACTTAACACAGTTATAAAGTCCTCTTGTAATAGTTCATCGCTGTCAGCTCCTTCATATACAGTAAGAGAAACATCGTAAGAACCAACTGTTGTGTACGTCCATATAGGATTTTCTTCATGGCTGTCAATCGTGCCGTCATTATTGAAGTCCCAATCCCATGCATCTGGGGTACCTGACGATGTGCTGGTAAATTGAACAGTAAGCTCCGGAGGTCCCTGTGTAAGATTGGCATCAAAGTTTGCATATAATCCTAAGGATGCAATTGCCGCATCCAATGCAGCAGGTACACTACTCACGCCATTGTCGCCATAATACAATTTATACTCACCGCCAATGACAGCAAAGAATGGAATATACCCGTTGCCATATTGTCCGTAATAAGGATCAATGTCATAGGAGTTAAAATACGTTGCTCCATAAGAAGTCCAGTCTGTCTCGGAAAGAATGTAACAATGACCGGTTCCCTGGTAATTTTGCCATATAGTTTCTAATTGCGGCGCCGCCGAAACACAGCCTCCTCAACCAGTACCTCCCCAGAAAAACACAATTGCTTTTTCTGAGTCGATAAGTTCGTAGATATTATGTGATGTTCCAGTGTTATCAGTCCAGCTGAAGTTTGAAACAACATCGCCAACCTGATACGCAGCGAATGCAGTTGATGAGAGGATCAAGAGAAATAAGAGTACAGCTATTTTTTTCATCTGCACCTCCCGAATTTATTTTATTTCATTGGGAAATACCCCAAATTTTTGTCAAATTTTTCTGGAATTAATTGAGTCCGAAATTTTGTCCTTTCTGATGGGATAAATACGTATAATTGCTCTATATTTAACCAGAAAATTGCCAGAAAAAATAATTGATTCATATGTTAAAAAAACTCTTAATGTGCGAAGCACTTCCGAGTGTTGATTTTTCTATCAACCTCCAAATGTCCTCATTCTGGAGGACAATCAGAAGTTTGTTTCTTTTTATTACTAACGAAGTAAAATCAATTTTCTTATCTCTGTATCAACACCATTAAAACTCATTTTGGTAAAATATATTCCAGAAAATAGACCGTCTGTGGAATAATCTATAGAGTGATCTCCAATATTTTTATCTTCATTTAATAGTGTTGAGATCAGCTGCCCTTTTATGTTAAAGAGTTGAATTTTTACTTTTCCCGGCTTGGAAATAGAAAAGCTTACTGTAAAGTCATTGACCCTTGAGCTTATAGGATTCGGAAAACATGCAAGATTATATTCTGATGAGTGTCCAGGTTCGTCTATTGAAACATTCTGGTTAAAATAATATGCTCCCATATCTGCAATTGTGCCGTCAGGATCTAAGGGAGAATCCGGATCTCCTGCATCGATGCAGGGTGATTTTGTTGAATCTTGAATTGGGAAATTTGCCCATGATAAATGATAATCCCCATTATCAGGATCAATAAATAATGGGTTCACATCAATATTTCCATCTAACCAATAGACTGTTCCATTATTATTAGTTACAATACCTGCTACACCACCTTCAATATTCGAATAAGAAATTGTAATTGTGTCTGGATCAACATATTCGCTAAAATATATTTCCTGAGGCTCATTATTCCATAAAATAGAATTAATTATAATCGGAGAGGAATTTTGATGGCAGCAAATCGCTCCACCATCACCAAAATTAGTACTATTACTAGTTATTGTGACATTCTCTAAAATTGGCGAGGAATTGTTACATAAAATCCCTGCCCCAGCAGTGCAGGCAAAATTATCTGAAATTACTACATGTTTAAGATTTGGTGAGGAATACTCGCAGTATATGCCCGCACCAAAATCGCCTGTCAAATTATCAGTTATCATTAAATTATTAAAACTCGGGTCGGAATTGTTACAGGTAATACCTCCTCCAGAATAATTTGGTAATACACCACCACCTAATCCATTTGTAATTGTAAAACCAGTTAAAACAGCAGTAGAGTCTTCACCATTATCAAAAGTCACTACACTTCCATTTTGATTGCCGTCGATCACAGTCTGAGATATATACGAGGTGTCAGCAGTTGTTAAAAACAATGATGCAACTGTAATATTTTTTCCATTATAATTAATATTTTCAACATAAGTGCCCAGATCCACTAAGATAGTATCACCTTCATTCGCAGCATTGATTCCTTCCTGAATAGTGGCATAATCTGCTGGGATATGTATTATGTTGTCGTCACTGTAAACGTTTATATAATCAATTTTTATTTCAGTATCAATATATTTTGATTTGCTCCCATTTACTGTTAAACTGACCGTATATGTGCCCGGTTCGGTATAAGTCCACTGGGGATTTTCTTCATAAGAATCAACTGTTCCATCATAATTAAAATCCCATGCCCAGCTAAGTATATCATCACAATAGATTGAGGATTCATCTGTAAACTGTACTGTAAGAGGTGCATCGCCGGATAGCGGTTCAGCTGAAAAATTTGCATGTAAGAAGTATGGCATGAAATCTATTTTTATTGAGCAATACACCATTTTTCCACCAGTTGTTGGTCCCATACCATTGATTGAACTCCCATAGTCATTATCATCAAAGAAGTACATATCTATCCGCCCCCAGCCATCTCCGAGATCTTTTATAATCGGATCGACATATGGATATACTGTGATCATGTCTGCAAATCCAGGGAAAGCCGTGCTATAAATATCGGACAGTTCTATCGGAGCACTCCAAGATTCACCATTATTAGGAGAGATAGCAAGATAAATAATAGGGTGGTGATAATAGTCCTCATAACCGGGGATTGGAATATCTGCACAGAGCATTTCAGTCCCGCTTACCCAGATTTGTGCTATACAATCGTTTTCCAGGCATACTGCCTGATGCTGAAAATTTCCATATCCGCTGGGAGAATAATCGTTGGATGCCATGTCACACCATGGATAGATCAACGTATCTCCGCTTACGGGAAATATTTCCCAGGGAACACTCAGGCCTGTCCATGCATCCGTTCCGGGCATATTTGCAACATGACGAATGTCCCATGTGCCGTCGGATTTATAAACAACTTCAGCTTGGAATAAAAAAGCGTATTCTGGCCAATATGTTACAGAACCGGTTTCCTCATCAACATAGCTGATCCAGAAAAGTTCTGGTAAGTGAAGATTTCCATCACTGTCAAAAACAGCAGTTCGATTAGTAGAACAGTTATTACCGGGAAAACCAACCCACACATGAAGCGAATCAAAGGGATTACCTTCGTCATCAGTAAAACCTGGCACATTTTCTACTGCATACAATACATATTCATTCAACATGCCCACATCAGTTTCATATGAATGAAAATTATCATAGGACCATGTTGCACCGCCGTCATAGGAATCCCAGACATAGAATCCCTGTGGAACAATTTCATTTCCTGTAAGTCCGTTTACATAACACGCATAACCAAATATTGCAACGTGACCGGGTGTGAATGGATCTACCGCAAATGAAGGATATGGACGGCAGGAAATACCTGATGCTGGATCTGACCAGTCACGTGCTATATTCACTGGACCAGACCAGTTGGTCTTATCAAGTATTATATCAAGATCACCATACACATAATAATCTTGAGGAACGTCGATCCAACGAAGTATGGGATGTTCAATCTCACCGTCGGGACCTTGTTCACTTATCTGATAAATACGGTAATTACCAGTAGTCACATAATCCGGAGCTTTTCCAATAAACACATAAGGCCATAAATACTCATCAACATAAGGAAGGGGTTGATCAAAGGTTACGGGTGTTTTCCAGAAACCGGGAATGTAGAGCAATCCATAGTCATCAAACGTCGCACGAGTATTTGTATCTTCAGGAGTGCCTGCACCCATAATATCGTGCCAAGTAACTATTGGATCACCAGAAGCAGGATGCATTGTCATGCTGGGATAACCCTCGTATGTGTCTGAAGTTGTGATTGTAGCATATTCTATTGCACCATTTGGATGAACATATGCCCAATAGACATGTCTGTTGTCAGTCGTATTTGCACGTCCGTGAAAAGTGAAATATACACCTCCGAAAACATCCGGCTGACGCATAATTGGATGACCACAATAACTTCCTGGCATGTAGTCATAATAGTTCGTAAAACCTGTTATTGTAGTTGGTTCCTGAACAAATTCCCATTCATGATAATAGGGTCTATCATTGTTCCTCTTAGGTGTAGAAACTTTGAGATTCTCTAGTGCTGTGAGAGGAATAATATCTTGGTTTATTATTGGTTGTGGAATATCATGAGCCCACATAAATCCAGCAATCAGGAAATATAGGATACTGCATATAATGATTTTTTTCATTTCTCCTCCATGCGAGCGAACTAATAATTTTTGTTATAAATAATTATCTTCCATTTTTTCATAATATTTTCCGTCCGATAAGCATATAAAACCAGCATCAACTTTACGTTAAGTAAATTCAAAATTTTCTTTTCTTTGTTGTCAAATTTATTTTTCTTTGGCACACACAAACATTCGGATGAAGTTTTTTTCATATAAAAAAGAGCAGGACTATGACATCCTGCTCTATGTATTTTCTAAATTGAATATCATCTATCTCATCAAGATCAATTTGTGAGTTCTCTCAATATCGCCTGCTTTGAATTTATAGAAATAAATGCCGTTTGAAACACTCTTTCCTGAATCATCTTTTCCATCCCATATTGTGCTTAATCCTGAATCAGAAGCTTCTAAATTTAAGGTCGTAACCACTTCACCTTTTATATTGTAGATAGTAATATGATCCAATTCGTGTACATTCGCAGTTGAATAAAAGGAAATAGTCGTTTCGTCAGCAAAGGGATTTGGATAGTTAGAGAACACCATATCATCAGGTACATTGTCATTTTCATCCACTCCAATTCCCGGTAATTCGACATCCAACACGACTGCCCAACCATCTGATTCGGGTCCCTCATAGGAGCATAGATAATGCGCATCATCTATCTTGCATAGATATGGATAGTCTGCTCTTGTCTCATCGAATTCAAAAGATGTTTCTTTATGAATTACCCAGTTACTTGTATCTACCGTTAGAACAACTGCGTAACCATCTGCATCTGCACCTTTATACGCACAAAGAAAGTGAGTACTGTCTATCCTTGCTAAATTTGGTTCACCGCCAAGCTGAGTATCATACTCGTAAGGTGTTTCTATGCTGATCGACCAGTACATTGTATTTACAGTAAGCACGACTGCCCAACCATCGGAATCCGGTCCCTGATAAGCGCAAAGGAAGTGATTGTCATCAATCCTCGACAGGAAAGAATAAGCGTCAGAATCTGTAGCATATGTGACGGGATACGTCGCAGGATCAACAGTCCAATTATTTTGATCGACAACAAGTACAACAGCTCGACCTGTATAACCCTCGTACTGTGATGGATAGACGCAGAAATGGTGGGTATTATCAATCCGCAATAGCATAAAATCAAATCCGCTTTCGGTCTCAAAATGGTCTTCTGTGCCATATGTTATCGCCCACGAGCTCGGATCGACAGTAAACACACAAGCTGAACCAGTTACATCCATTTTGTTGTGAACCCCAAGATAATGAGTATCATCGATACGGGATAACGCATTATAATATCCGAACTCAATGTCATACATCATGGTAGATTCTTTCGTGATCGACCAATCAGCCAAGTTCAAACTTAATACTGATGCAAAAGCTTGCTCATACCCACCGCAATAAGTGCAGAGATAATGGTCAGTATCAATCCTTGATAACCCCATATAATCTCCATCCTCATCATATTGATAGGATGTTTCAGTAGTAATAGACCAATCACCTGGATTTACAGTAAGTATCACAGCCATACCGCTGTAACCTGCATAAAGACAAAGATAATGCCAGTCATCTATCCCGGATACAATATTGTTTCTTCCACCCTTTTCCCCATCATATTCGTGAGGTGAGTTCATTGTAATATCGTAAGGAGCACAAAGGCATAGTCGGGTGAAGAACACAAAAACCAAGATCGTGGCAAAGATAATTTTGTTCGTGTTTTTAATTGAGTGGTTCGCATGATGATCATGTCTGCATGTGAACCAAAAAGGAATATACATTCCTGATTTTTTTTCTTTATTCATTTAAACCTCCATTGATCGTGCATATAATCTTTTATGCTTTACATAACTTGCGCTGAGAAGAATTTAGTGTGATGATTGCCAACATTTTTTGAAGATGCCAGAGTTGTTTCCTACAATAAGAGTGAAAACAAATTTTTTCCAATACCAACAATGACAAGTTTTATTCTTTAAAAATTTTGTCAAATCTATTTCAATTTTTTTTTAATTCGGTTTATCCCAAATATTTTTCAGAATACCCCTAAAAAGATTCGGATGTCCTCGCAAGCTCGAACAATCAGAAGTTTACTTCATAAAAAAAAGAGCAGAACTGTGACATCCTGCTCTATATATTTTCTAAATTGAGTATCAGCTATCTCATCAAGATCAATTTTTGAGTTTTTTCAAGATCTCCTGCTTTGAATTTATAGAAATATATACCGTTGGAAACGGAATGTCCTGAACTATCTTTTCCATCCCATACGGTACTGTATCCTGAATCAGACGCTTCTAAATCTAAAGTTGTAACTATTTCCCCTTTAATGTTATAAATAGTAATTTGGTCCAATTCGTGTAAATTCGTGGTTGAATAAAAAGAAATGGTCGTTTCATTGGCAAAGGGATTAGGGAAGTTATGTACAGAAACCGAAGTCACCTCCGGATCATCAACAGAAACATATTGATGGTAATACAAAGCACCTATATCAGCTACAGTCCCGTCCGGATCCGGTGGTGAAGCAGGATTCCCAGCATCGATACATGGGGAGGTTACCTGTAAACCCCAATCAGCTGCAAGACCATCATATGTAGGTCCGTCACCGGCAGTAGGATTAACAAACAGGGGATTTTCATCGATATTGCCTGTCCCTGTGTAGCCGCCTGAAACATCAGAATAAGTTACATAAGGAGTACTGGCAAAGTTAATGAATACATTACTTGTATTCCTGATAATAGAATTTTCGATAATAGGATTTGAATTAGTGAACAAATAAAATATATACGTTGCAAGGTTGTTCGCTATAGTATTATTGAGAAGTTCCGGACACGATGCGTTCTTCATGCTAAATGCGCCGGAATATACCGCCTCATTATTAACAATGATGTTACGAACAATAAGCGGTGAGGAATTATCCAAACTTATCGCACCGCATAAACTTGAACTTGAATTGTTAGAGATCAAGTTCCATTCGATAAGCACCTCATCAGCATTCGTTGCATTGATCGCAGGACCTTTCTGAGAGGTTGTGGAGTTTCCAAAAATAGTGTTATAACCAATCACTACGCGGGAGTTATAAATATCGATCGCGCAATTAATAGAACCGGTAATGTTTGCGTGACTCAGTGCATTTTCATAAGGTGAATTGAAGAAGTACAAACCACTCCATGTATTATCTGTCATGAAAGTTATATTTCCTCGTTCATCACCTACTGCGTGGAAGTACCCTTCAATCGTGATCTTGCTTCCGTTGTTCGTATGGATTATCACATTCGGTCCGATCTCCAGGTGATTTTCATCCGCAAGATGCGCATCGCCGGTGATGATATAAGGACTATATGTTTCTGTCCACATACCGGACAGTTCCCCGGAAATATTAGAGGTATTCGTCACAGTGATATAATCATCTGCCGTCGTGGTTGCTGTTTCAACTCCGTCAGAGATGCGGAGTGACACATTATAACTTCCAATTGTGTCATAAAGATGATAGGGATTTTCTTCTGTGCTGTCCCATGTACCATCTCCGTCAAAATCCCATTCATACGATACAATTCCAGTATCAGGATAGGATTCGTTGTAGAATTGTACACCCAATTGTGGCGGTCCGGATTGAATATTGCTGCTGAAAATTGAGAAAATGCCGCTCACACCACAGGTGGCTGCTTGATGTATTTTGTAATTGCTTGAAAAGGTCTGAACAATAGCAACTGCTTTCAAATCCGGTAATACCCAATCCGGATCATACGTGAATGAATAGGAAAAGCTTCCGGTCTGACCTACTGTGGTAAGATTAAAATTCTCATCGTGATATGCAACAACCGCACAAGTATAATCATCAGTGTATTTGTAAGTAAGCAATAAAATGAGTTTGTTGTTGGTAGTGGTAATATTTCCAGTCAATTCAACATCAGCTTGAATATCAATAGTAGATTTTGATGTGACATCCATCGAGATGTCTATCGCACATGGACTATCAAGGGCATTAATTGTATTGTAATGAGGAAGATAATAATTGTACATATTACCCCCGGAAATTCCACCAATTTCAGATATGTAACCCCCAAAACGTGCATGCGGAATACCGCTGACGCCATACATACCCCCACGGGTACTGTAATTGGGACTTGGCATTCCCACATATCCGCTTGTACTTTGCCAGAAAAGCGGTATAAAGTTATCGAAATTAGCTTGAAGATCTCTCAACCCGGCCCGGGCTGATGGACAGTATCCTCAAGATGTGGATGTGAATACTTCCCCGACCACATTCATTTGTGTGGCAGAAAGAATTGCGGGAAGCATCATCAGAGCTGCGATCAATATAAGTAATTTTTTCATCAGATCTCCTATTTTGTTTTGTTTTATTTTATTATTGTACATCGTTTTATTTGTTTCACATTACCATTTACCGACAGCTTGTAAAGATAGATTCCTGTGGAAACTGATTTTCCGAATTCGTCAGTACCGTTCCATTGTGCACTATGATCACCCGCTGCCATTTGATTATTTATTATGTTTTTTACTTTCTGTCCTTTTATGTTATAAACTGTAATTTCTACATCTGCAGGGTTATCGAGAGAGAAATCGATCTCCGTTGATGTATGGGATGATAATGAAAGAGGATTGGGATAGTTCTGATAGAGCTGTACAAGCACGTACTCGTCCGGTTCAGGATCAGTGCTCACAATGATGTCGTCAAGATCGATCTTATATGCAGAACAGCCGTATGTTCCGATGACCATAAACCGATCAGGATTATATATTTTCATGTCTGTAACAGGAACATTGGGAATTCCCTGGGAAAGACTATGCCAATTCAAGCCGCCATCCTCAGAGAAAAATACACCGGAGTCTGTTCCAATAAATAATTTATTCTGGATATTGGGATCAAGGGCAATGCAGTTCACAGGAATTTCAGGAAGATTTCCGCTGATATTCACCCAGTCCAATCCAAGGTTAGTTGATTTAAAAACATGGGGAGCTTCCTCATCCCAGCGAAAACCGGAAACCGTTGCATAGATCGTATTTACATTATGAGGATCAAATGCAACTCTCGTAATCCAGCGATCAGGCAGACCGGCAGAAATATTTATCCATGAGCCCCCGCTATTATCTGAAATGTGAACTCGTCCGTCATCGCTGCCTGTAAGGATAAGACTTGGATCAAGTGTGGAGATTGCCATAGTTGAGATAGTATGATAGCCGCTTATATCGTCACCCTGGGTAAGGTCTCCGCTGATTGCTGACCAGTTTGATCCGCCATTGGTAGTTTTCCAAACTCGATAAGTTCCGAAGTAGAGTATATCCGGATTTGTTGGATGCATCACATAGGGCGAAGACCAGTTTGTTCTGTCTCCACTCATTGCATTCGCAATATAGCTGAAATATGATCCGCCGTTTGTTGACCTGTGTAAGTTGCCCCATTGATATTCTGCAAATATTCTATTAGGATTTGTATAATCTACCAGGCAGTAGAACCCATCTCCACCCAAAATTGCATCCCAATCATTGAGTGCTCCGGTCATAGTTCGGATCGTGTTGTTGTCCTGAGTACCGCCGTAAATTCTGTAGGGATAGGTTTGATCGATCTCAATTGCATAGAACTGTGTCATGGGCAGGTTGTTTATTTTTGACCATGAAGATCCCAAATTTGAACTGGTATAAAGACCTCCGTCATTTCCTTCAATAATGAATCCTGTGTCTTCATCAATATACATTGCATGGTGGTCAACATGAACACTGTATGCGATTTCACTCCAGCTCGAACCCCCGTTTGTCGTGCGATACAGGTACACACCCATGACATAGACCCGATCCTGATCATTTGGATCGACCCTGATCTGCCCGAAATACCAGCCGAAATTGCTGTTTATTCCCTGCAGAGCCCCATCATTGGTCGCAGTCCAACTTGCTCCCCCATCGCTTGTCTTATAGACATCAACTTGATTTGTTCTATCATAAAAAGCATAAAGGCGATCAGGATTTGATTTTGCAATTGCAAGTCCGATTCGTCCCACATCATTGCCGGTCGGTAAGCCATTTGTAAGTTCAGTCCATGTATCTCCGCCATTTTCTGATTTCCAGATACCGGAACTCGGACCAAAGGAGCGTCTATACGTTAGACCTCTCATACGTTCCCACATTGCTGCATAGAGAATATTCGGATTGGTCGGATGTTGAACAATATCAACTGCTGCAGTAGAATCAGTTATGAAAAGTTTCCGCTGCCAGGTTTGTCCACCATCATCGCTGCGATATATACCTCTTTCCGGATTTGGGGAAAAGAGATTTCCGCATGCTGCCACGAACACTCTCTGGGAATTCATATAATCTACCACGATCCTGCCAATATACCCGGAATATTCCAGTCCAATATTGTCCCATGACATGCCGCCATTCGTGGATTTATACATTCCATTTCCAAGAAAGCTGTAACTCGATGCATTCGCTTCACCTGTCCCGACATATAGAGTATTTACATTGTTTGGATCAAGTGCAATAGCTCCCACAGAAATAACAGGCACATCGGTAAAAATATTTTCCCAGCTCGAACCACCATTTATGGTTTTATACACGCCGCCTGATGCAGCGCCCACGTAGTAAGTACTCAAATCATTCGGATTAACTGCAAGGTCGGTGATGCGCCCACCAATATTTGTGGGACCTACGAGTTCCCAACTATATTTGTAATGAGCAGACTCCTCATGAAGTTTCTGGGCATCTTCCATACTTTTAAGATAATTATCGAGCTTTATCTTATCATATGGATATACTCGTTGATAAGCCATCCATTCGTTAGGAAGTACATCGGGTTCTTTTTTAACTTTTTCACCATGTGGTCTTTCTACCCAGCGCTCTGCAGGTTTCCCTTTACGAGCCGGTTTATGAACGGAAATGAGCACAACTGCGAGAATTGCAACGCATAAGAAGACAGGAATGAGAATCCTATTTTTTTTAATTTTCATGATAATTATTTCAAGATTATGAATTTACTTGAATACGACATTCCCTGATTATTGATTTTATAAAAATACACACCGCCAGACAAAGAGCTTACATCCATACTCGCGATGCCATCACGTCCTTGAATCGTAGTGATATATTCACCTCTAATATTATAGATTGTGATGGGCAGTATTTCCTGCTGATTATTTAAGGAGTAGTGTATGTTCAGTGTTGACGTTACAGGATTAGGATAATGCTCAATAAACATTTGTGTGTGAGAAGTCTGATCGACACCTACTTCAGGACATCCTTCACCACATACATCAAGATAGAACATATAGAATGGCATCTGGTTAATTCTGACAAAGTCATTATATGTTTGAACACTTGTCGGGCAGAAAGTGAGATCATATGCAGTGCACGAACCGCAAGAAACGGCATATTCAAGAGTATTTCTACCGGATTCATCTGAACCATGCAATGCCACGGTGAATCCGTCTGGCGCATTAATTGTACCACGGAGTGTATCTCCACCAACATTTTCAATATAAAATTGTTGAGTTAATTCATCTCCAATCTGAACATCTCCAAAGTCAAGACTGTCCGGGTAGAAATTCATGATCGGACTCGGGGAAGGAACCTGATTTATTGCTGCAAGTGCATCGACTCTTCCTGAGCCAGATGTATTGTTTTTGGTTGATGCGAGTTGGTAAGCATTTTCTTCTAAGATTTGATCTATCTGTGTCGGAATAAGATTTGGATTCTTTGAAAGCATCAAAGCCATGACACCGGAAGCGCAGGGTGTTGCCATAGAGGTTCCGTCCCAACCACTCGCATATCCGTAATTGCTATTATAAGCAAGAGATTTGATGTTGACACCGGGAGCAACAATATCGGGACGTATTAAGCCAA
>CAYUTH010000007.1:0-31613 GCA_964447485.1 uncultured Candidatus Cloacimonadota bacterium
GTGTGAATTGTCCATCAAAAACCTCTATGTCATATTCTATCACATCATCATAAAATACCCGCTCCGCATACATATCATACATTCCTGCTAGAAGCTTATATTCAAAATTACCTGCGCTGTCAGAAAATGTAAATTCCCCCGGTTCATTATTGATTTTGATAAACACATAATCAACTCTCTCTCCGCTTATAGGATTATAAGTATAACCCTGAATACCACCTGATGAAGGTGCTCCATACTCATACGCTCCGATGTCTATGATCGCATTTCTATCTCCGTTTCCATCCCATACTCTCGTATGATACTCAATATCAAAGGGACAGTAATAACCAAGTGTATCGAATCCTGCATCTATGGCAATACTAGCTTCTGCAAGATGAAAATCCCCATTCTCAATATCTTCAAATATCTGTTGTGCCTGCAATGAATCCACGATAATATTTCCTCCTCCGTCAATGCATCCATCAGGAAGCTCAAAGTCAATAATACAGTTACGGACTATCGGATTGCCGTGTACTGATGGAATGTGTGTGAATATTCTGTCATTATAGATAATTATTTCGTTTTCAATAATACTTCTATCAGATAGCGAGGAACAAACGGAATTATTATTAACAAAAATATTATTTGAAAATTGTGTTTCTGCGCTTCCCGATATTCCCGCACCACAGTTATTAATTACGTTTTGTGTTATTATATCGACATTTCCTGATATTGCAGGATTTAAAATAGGTTCAGGGTTGTTGGCAATAATGTTATTGATAAGCTTGCTTGAACCTGAATGATTTACAGTTAATCTACATCCTTCAAAATAATTATCAACAACTTCAACGTATGCATAATCTACATAAATACCATATGTCCCACCTATAAACTGATTATTCTTAACATAAATGGAATCATAATCATATCCTCCAGAAACTGCCTTCCAACTATCAGTAAAAATATTATCATAAACATACGATTTGTCACTCAAACTTCCAATATTATAATCTGAATCGTTCATTGCATTATGTGAAAAATATGCATTCTGGCATTTAACATAACATGAATAAAATTCATTATACGCTATTAAAACAGGTTGGTAGTTTTCTTCATTTTTTATTATTCCAAGATCACATATCCAAAGATTGATCAGAAAGTCGATCATATTATTATCAAAAGTAAACGTATTCCGTATTATCTCAACATTCTTCACATAAGAATGAAAGGTTGCGACAGAAGCCCCATTATTTAAAAAGAGACAATCATGAATTATTCCCTTTCCATTGTATATCGAAATAGCCGCTTCTGCCAAATTACTCAAAGCCAATCCTATACCTGCGGAATATTCAAATCTGCAATGCGTGAAACGACACAATTCCGCTTCCTGTGTAATATATATCGTTCCCCAACAGTAATCAGGATTGTCCTGCAAGCGTGTAAAAACAATACTGTCCTGCTCCGTACCCTCTGCAATGATCCTGCCCTCCACCTGGATAAATTTAGCAACAGACACTCCTCCATACAACCAGAAGTTTGTATCAAACTCCTGCCAACTCGTACAGGTTGCACCGCATATTTTCACTTCTGTGCCGGGTAATATCGTAAGTATCACTCCTTCATCTACAATAACCGTTTCAGTAACTTGATAGGGTGAATTTTCAGGTGACCATGTCGTATCTTCAGTGATATGACCGCCGACCTCTATGGCATAAGTCGAGGAAATGGAAAGAAAGATGAGAAAAAAAACAATGACTATATATTTGCTTATTATAGAAAAATTTTGTAAAAATCTTGGTTTATAATTCATGTAAGTTTTACAAGACATTGATAACCGCCTATTCACTATAATTCAATTTTATTTATTAAAGTACTATATGAAGTCAAGAAAAACTCTACCCGTATTTGACTGAATACGGGTAGAGTGAGATTAACTTGCTATTTCGACTATCCTATTTAATGAGAAACATCTTTTTTACGATCGAATCACCACCGGCTCTTATCTTGTAAAAATAAATACCCGGAGCAGATTCTACGTTGTTACTGTTCATACCGTTCCATGTTACCGTGTGCGATCCTGCATGGATTTGACTCTTCATAAGCTGTTTTACTCTTTGTCCTTTTACATTGTAGATGGTTATGGTGACATCAGATGCAGAAGCAAGAGTAAAGGATATCCGTGTATCGATTTTAAAAGGATTTGGGAAGTTACCTAAAGAAAGAATGTTACCTGAAGCAGGTGTTGTCTCATGATCGGGTTCTTCATTATAAAATGAGAAGGAGTGTTTCAGTTCGTTCACCATTGCCTGGTATTTTTCGAGGGTTGAAGTTCTTACTGTGCAATTGGACGGTGAAGCTTTTAACTCCTCTTCGGAAAGCTCCAAATAGCAATATCCTTCATCGATCATGGCTGCTATTACTTCATCGGGGATCTGTGAATTGGTAATAATAGTCTCAAGACGATCGATCGCAGTAAAGTACTCTTTCTCTTTCATGTAACTCTTTGTGATCACATTCTCTATTGCTTTTTCCAAAGGTGTATCTGATTCAGGTGTAAGATTCTCAAGATATGTTATTAATTCATTAAAATCCTGATCGGTCAATTTTTCAAGATGATACAGGTAATATACTGCAATACCGGCTTCTTCTGTTAAGTAATAATCTGAAATGATCTGTTGTAATGTTTGTTCTGCCGAGGTATAATCTTCATTACCTATATCGGTTGAAGCCGAATAAAGCATCAACTTCTCTTCAGACTCTTCCTCACTAAAAGTCCATGCACTTGAATCAGGGGGATACAGATGTGGCAGATCATTTAAAGTGAGATTTGTGCCACTTATATCCACTTTATTATAAGTATCCCATAAAATATCCATTAAGAGATATTGGTCCAAACCAGAACCATAATCAGTATCTTCAACCCAAATGCTTTCATACGGATCGTTCATTATAAATGTACTTTGCCATCCGGCGTATTCCGCATAAGCATTATTACAAATACTGATATTGTAAAATGGATCCTCTCCTGTGAACTCCGTGCCAGAATAGCAGAACATTCCAAAGCCTGTATTGTTTTCTATTGAGTTATTATTAAATTCTTCAAATGCAACACAATCTATCATCAAACCATCATCTCCATTGTACATTATGTTGGTATTTTCGATAATCGATAATGGACTTGCTGAATCATAGAGATATATTCCGCCACCGTTTTCCAATCCGTCATCTTCTTCAACTCCTCCGATCCAGCAGTAACTAATATCTACAGGAGATTCATAAGCCGTAATGGGTATCGGAGTATTTTCCTGTATATAGCACATGCTATCCTCAGAACCGTGGATATACAAGAGATGACCGTCCCGGGCGACGATTTGTCCCGAATTATGAAAATCGGTTTGATATAACATTAAGTTTGCGGTATTTTTTGAACTAAATCCCACATTCTCAATCGATAATTTTCTGATCCAGGATATATCACAATTTACAAACCAATAGTTTTCATCTACTGAAGGATTTTGTATGAGTATGCCATCCCACATGCATTCCTCACCCTCAGGTAGTCCAGATCCAATGGTTATTTCTGCTCCGATATTCTCAATGTCATCATTCGTTGTAATGATTCCACCATTCTTCGCAATTATCCTATCGCCGGGTATTGCATCTTCACCGCCTGGTTGCTGACCCGGAGGTGTTGCTTCGTATGTTGTTGGAGTTGAACCTGTTATTGTGCTTCCCCAATCAAGGAAGAGAATACCTGAATCTTCAATTATTACCACAGTACTATGTTTTAGATTTAAAGATGAATTTTCTAATAAGTTTACTGTACCATGAATAGTAAATGTATTATGAGAAACAAAAGAAACATTTGCATTTATATTTAATGTAATACCTTCAGGAACAAGAATGTCACCAGTTATAATTCCATCTGAAGACCATGTTTTGTTTTGAGAAATTGTACCTGAATAAAATTCTGGTGGATTTTCTAAATTAATAATTTCAATATCTCCATAAGGAGAAATTATCGCCAAGTCATTTTCTGAAAGAGAAATACCTGCATCAAATTGTGTTTTAATACTCCAAAAATCTTCAAATTCCTGATATTCTAAATTTCTAAATTCAAATGTTCTTCTATACGCATACAATGCAATACCATCTGACAGAATAAAATTAGCACTTTGCCACTCATTAATAATATTTACAGAAGGATTACTCAGCGCGTTGTAGATTCCTTGAATTACATCATCCCCAACTGCTTCAATATTTGATAATATATAATGAAAATACAATTCTGAATCTATCCAAGCATTAGGCCCCAACGAATCTCCCTCCCAGTTCGATTCGTGGTTTTGAAACCACTCCGGATTTATAATTTGAATTCCTTCATAGAATTGTTGCATTAAATCACTTATATTACCGTTATGTTCAAGAGAATAGAATTTACCATTTAATTCCTGCCAATGCGGATGATTACCATTTCTTATATTTCCCTGAGGATCTTCTACTGCATCTCTATCATGCCCAAGCACTATCGAAGCCTCGGTTTCATTATTCATTATGATACTCTTAGCTATTATTAATGGTTCATCATCTATCCATTGGTAATGCAGATTCGGATCACCATACCATGTATAATTAATATGCCAATCTTCGTCTGGATCTTGATTTGTCTTATACCATGCTTGATTATAAGGATCATAATAATTATTTTTGTTAAAAAAGAAACTTCCATTTTCGGGATAATAAATTACTCCATATCCGTCATCTTGATATGGTGACCAATCTTGTAAAAAATTGAAAAAATCGTAAGGATCATTCCAATTACCCTCACAAGAATCTACCCAAGAAACATAATGCCCTTTTTTGGCAATCATTGCCATCATAACACATTCAGCGATCACGAATGTATTAAATAGAAGTGTAAAACAGATGGTCAAGATAACCAGTTTTGTTTTCAAACGAATAGTAAACATAATGTTCTCCTTTTTGTTTTTTAAGCTAAAATTCACCATCTACAATATATGGTAAATAATAAAAGTATCATATGCGTTGCTTTTTTTTCATGGTTAGATTACTTAAAATTAATCATCTAATTTTAAGACCTTTCCAATTTCTTCTTTGTTATTCGATAACTTATAAAAATACATACCACTCTTCACATCTCTTCCGTTCATATCCTTTCCATCCCAAACCACCTCAATCATTCCCAAACAGGGGTTTGGGAACGAGGAAAACAAGAGTGTGCGAACGAGCTGGCCTTTAACATTATAGATATTTATCTGTGATAATTCGTGTAAATTCGTGGTTAACGAAAATGATAACATTGTCGAGGTTGAGAAGGGATTGGGATAGGCAGAAGAAATAACAGCTACAGGCATTTCAGGATCGACTGAGATGGAGTTGGTTGTAACTTCAATAATATCAGTCGGAGGACTGAATCCCTGCTCATAGACAGATTTTACAAAATATTCATAGGTTGTATAGCTTTGTACAAGGGAATCACAGTAGTTTGTATAAGGTGTCCGTACAAGAAGTTCATCATCCCTGAATAGAGAGTATGCATAATTTTGTTCATTTGCCGGTTGCTCCCAACTTAGATTTACTCCATGAGAATCTACCGAAGCGCTGAAATCGAGAGGCGGATCAAAGGAAAATGGTGGATGATACTGTCCCAATCGTTGGAAATCATACTGGTATGTTTTCCACTCTATTTGTAACGGATCATAAGGAACTTCTAAATCATAGACATGAATCCATAAAGTGTCCATGTTTACTGGTTCTTCTGTTACAATTGTAATATCCAAATTACCATCACAATTTAAATCTCCAAATATCCCTGAATTTGAACTTGTAAATCCCTTTGGTCTCAATGGAAATCCAACTAAGCTATCCCCATAACAATTTATTCCTTGAATAAATCCTCTTATATTGCTTGCTTCAGCAAGGCTCGAATCAAAAATCAATTCTTTTTCAGGTGTTGAATTTATGTTTCCTGCTATAATTGGTCCGTGTACATCTCCAAAACTGTAATAAGGGGAACCGGGGAATGGCTGTCCATCGTTATGGAATACATAAACAAAATTGCCTATACTGTATATGTCCTCTCTCCCACAGATAATATCTAAAGAATTATCATTATCTAAATCCGCTATTGTTACAGGACAGTACATTATATCTTCAGCATTTTGCGGCCATCCATCAAGGATTTCTCCATCGTATGTATAAACGATCAAACCTGAAGGGATACCGGACATGAAATCATTACTGGATGCTGCAACAATAATTTCTAAAAAACCATCTCCAGTTAAGTCAGCTAAAACAGGTGAAGTTAAGTCGAAGTTGGCATCCCCACTAAACGGCTGTTTTGGCCAACCATATAGAACATCTCCATCTTTATTTATTACATAGAGATCATAGTATCCCATACACACAATTTCTACTGATCCGTCATTGTTTACATCTCCTATTGCAGGTGTTCCGGTTATTCCGGGTTCAACTGGGAATGGAAATCCTCCAACGTGTTCTCCTTCAATATTCACCGTATATAAATAACTTTGATAATTCCAGCTAAAATCACCCCATATGATCTCTTTCCACCCATCTCCATTAAGATCATACGCTACTGGTGTTGTAATCATATAGCTATAAAACGGTGCTGGCGATCCATAATATTTTGGCCATCCATCTAAATTATTCCCGAACCTATCTAAAATATATATCAAACCAGTTCTTGAAACTTGTAGTATCTCCAGATACCCATCATTATTTACATCTGCAAAGGACATTGTCGGCTGTGCTTCTCTTGGCGTGTATGCTGACCATAACAATTCCCCTGTGTAGTCAACTGTGAATGTATAATTATAAACAGATACTACAATTTCAAGATATGGATCATCGTTAATATTTACAACTCCTGGTCCATTGTGTGCTGAAAACGGTGTATTTAAGTCACCAACAAAAGGGAAACCAGCTAATTGTTGATATTCTGCTATAATCTCTGAATAGTAAAAAAAAGAAATAATAATAAAGAATATGTATTTTTTCATATAATTTCTCCAAATTATACTTGGGGGAGAGTTTTACCCCCCCCCTAAGTTTTATCATTTATTCTATATTGTGAGGTATTCCCAATTTCCAAGTATAAAACTGCTGTCCGTACGCCTTGTATACAGTTGAAGTATAATATTGACTTTCATATGTAGTACTCAATATGTAAACTCCTACATCACCAGCTAATCCAAGTTTAACAATTCCAGCACCGTTTGTATAACCCCAATCATAATATGTCCCTCCTTGAACAATCATTTCACAATCCACACGATGATAAGTTATATATTCATCTTCTTGATCTACTAAAGTAACATATAGTCCGGGAATATCATCACCAGCATGAACTAAACTCACGAATAATACAATCCATATTCCTATTGTTAAGATCTTTTTTAACATTTTATGCTCCTAATTTTTTCTTTACTCCCGTAAATGTCCTTCTTATATTCGGGAGTGAATTCCATATAAGAAGTAAGTTCCCCAATCTCATATTCCGTACTTCAATTCTAATCATAGAAAGAAAAACCTCACGAATACCCTGCCTGCTTCGGGAACTTCACAGACAGGTGCAAGCTATATGAATTTATTTTTGCATATAATATTTTGGGAGCTGTATTGTATGAATCTGCGTTTATAATTTGTTCGGCTTCTTCCATAACCGCCCTCAGTAATGAAAGTAATGCAATAGGGGGGGGGTAAGAGAGTAGTGTAATGTAATACAATCCCGAACTTATTTTTATTTTTCATATTCGACCTTATACGCAAGATAAAAAATAAAATATTTTCTGTCAAGTTTCGGGTACCTCTATAAAAAAAAGCCCTCAAAGAAATTCTTCAAGGGCTTATATATAAGAATTAAATCTATTACATATCTTCAAATCGCTCGACACATTCGATATTCTGGTTTTTCAGTTCATCAAGAACAGGCAGATAAATTTCAGGATCGACAGGTATTTTCACACCCTTTTCCTGTATCTTTCCTTCAAGGATGAGTTTTACCGCAATTGATGCAGGCAACCCAACCGTACGGGACATCGAGGAGTCTCCATTCGGAATGCCGTAATCTATCATGGTCGAAGTAATATGTTGTTTTTTGTCCTGGAATTCGGCAATAAATTCATGATGAAGTACAAGCAGATCACGCTCGTCCGGTTCATAGGTCAGCTTCTCATTGAGGGCATTGCAGAACACATCCATTGCAGTGCCTTTATCCAAGCCAATAACATTATCGCTGAAGAGTCCAAGCCATTCAACTCGATAAATCGGATTGGAATCCACCGGAAGATCCCACTGAGCGGCTAGGTTCTCTTTCAAAATTTTATGAGTTTTTACTGTGACCAATTTCTCCATAAAATCAGCATAAGTCAAGCCGTCGAGATCATATTTCTGTTCGTCATCAAGGATTCCAAGGTCTACGATCTTCTTCATCGTGGCGCACCAGCCGGGATAGCGTAGCGTACCGCGGAACATCGTGTTTGTATCTTTGATGCTGTATATATCTACATAAGGAACGGAATTTCTATTGGGATATCCTTCGAGTTTTCCAAATCCGGGAATTTCAACTTCCCAACGATGGGCAAAAAGTTCAGGACCTGGAACATCAACGATCTTGCCATCCTCAAGCCACTTCGATGCATTCTTTCCAGCCATTACCACACCACGCGGACTCCAGGAGAATTTGTATCCCCACGGATTGGTATTTGCTTCCGGTGCAGGAAGCCCGCCACAGTACGATCTGAAACTCAAAATGCGTCCATTATTCTCTTTCACTCCATCGATGACCCTCATTGCCGACATATGGTCGATACCGGGGTCCACGCCGATCTCGTTCAGAATAAGCACATCAGCATCACGGGCATCTTCATCCAGCGCTCTCATTGCATCACTCACATAGGATGTCGTGACCATATGTTTTCTGTGTTTGATGCAGAGCTTTGCAACTTTCACATGATACGTATAGGGCAGCAAACTCACTGAGAGATCGTGCTCGGAAACAAGTTTCTCCAACATTGCATCGTTAGTGACATTCAGTTCAACGGGGGTTCCATTCGGATGATCAGCGACAAGCTTTTCTGCCTTGTTCACAGTTCTGCTTGCAACAGTTACCATAAAATCTTTTTGAGCAAGGAGATAATTCACATGAGGTCTGGAGACAAGTCCAGCGCCCAAAATAAGTACTTTTTTCATTGAAATATCCTTTCTATTCTGATAAAAATTTTTTGATGTATGTATAATCTGAGGTAAGATTGCCGTCATAGAGGATCAGTGCACGCAGAAGTTCTTTTGGAAGTTCCGTTTTATAAAGACTACCTTTTTTGTGTGCTTCTAAAAGCTGTGGAACAAAATCCACCAATGCTTCACTGAAAGAGCGGGATGCATCCTTTGGTATTTCACATGGAAGGTTGTCGCGACCCACTACAATAACACCCTCGCCTTCATTTCCATCGACTACTGCATCAGTCAAGGGATCATACATAAAGGTCGGATTGTCTGGTTCTGTTATCTTGCTTGTGATCTCGATCGAACCCTCGATATCACAGCTTACATCCCCGATCACTTTGAGTTTGAGTTGCTGCCCATTCTTTGAAAACTCTTTCAATGCCGCTTTGGTAACGAATCTTGGACTTCCAAGCGACCAGTATATACAATTCAATAAAATAGTAAGATGAGGAATATATTGAGCAAATTGTGATTTATATTTTTCAGGATACTTAAAATAATCATGCAATTCAAATTTTGCTTTATCATCTGTTGGTTTTACTATATCTACTTCTTTGAACACAACTTTGTAGATGTGTTTTTGGGATATTTCTTTTTGATTTTTCAACGAGAGAAGTTCTTCTGGAGAAATTTCAATAAGCGGGAAACAATCCAGTATTTCCTGCGCACCTTTGGACACATTTCCGTAACCGGTAAAACCTACCACTACAGGGCAGATCTCGCGGGGTAATCCCTTTTCCGAAATATCTTTTCCAATCTTCCTGAGTATATTTTTGATGTCGTCAGCAGATTCATATTCATATGCTTTTTTGATCTTATTAAAAGGGGGTTTGAAACCCTCGTATTCAAGTCGCTGTCCGTACGCCCAGAGTGAATCGACCATACCTGCAATGCCTGCATGCCGTCCGAAAAATATCAAACGCTGCCCTTTCTCATTCTCGATCTTTTCATAATCGATGAGGTTGCATTTGATATCAATCAATCGCTGCAGCATCGGCATATTATAGAGCTGCCCTTTTATCACATGGGAGAAAAAAACATACGTTTTCCCGGGCAGGAAAAAAGACATCGGCATCTCTTTCACACCTATGACTACAGTGCATCCGGAAAGATCCTCCTGGATGACCGCACCTGCATTTCTGTATTCATCATCGGTAAAGATGCGAATATCGGAAGGTTGTACAAATGTTTGTATGTCAAATTTATCTTTAAGTAGTTTTACATGTTCAGGTGTGAGAGCGACTCGTCTTTCCCACTTACTTTTATCTTCTCTTCGGATTCCTATTTTCATAATCAAATCTCGTCAAAAACTTGTTTTATTCGTTTCAGAGCATCTTTGAGCTGATCTTCGGTAATGACCAACGGCGGTGCGAAACGAATGATATGTTCATGGGTTGGTTTGGCAAGTATACCTTTTTCTTTGAGTTTCAGGCACACTTTCCACGCATCGATACCGTCTTTGGGTTTGATGACCACTGCATTGAGCAGTCCTTTTCCGCGTACGATCTCAATAAATGGAGAATTAATTGCTTCGAGTTCCGCACGGAATATTTTTCCTAATCTTTCAGCATTTTCAGTAAGTTTTTCATCCTTTATCACTTTTAGTGCTGCGGTTGCCACTGCACATGCAAGGGGAAATCCGCCGAATGTCGAGCCGTGTTCACCTGGCTTGATGGTCAGCATGATATCCTTGCTGGAAAGGACTGCACTTACAGGAAGCACGCCACCGGAAATTGCCTTGCCGAGGATTAGCACATCGGGTTTGACGTTTTCATAATCACATGCAAGCAGGCGACCAGTTCTACCGATACCTGTCTGCACTTCATCAGCAATAAATAGTACATTGTGTTTTTTACAGATTTCGTAGCATTTATTTACATATCCTTCGTCAGGCACAAACACGCCGGCTTCTCCCTGAATGGGCTCAACAATGAATGCACATACTTCGTCGCCCTGCTCTTGTAAAACCTGTTCCAGCGCTTCGGTATTATTATAAGGTATTTTAATGATGCCGGGCAGATATGGTCCGAAATTTTTGCGGCAGTCGGGATCTGTTGATGCGGAGATAACTGCGAGTGTTCTACCGTGGAAATTATTCTCACAGAAAATGATCTTCGCTTTGTTGTCTTCGATGCCCTTTTTGACATATCCCCATCTGCGCGCAAGCTTCATTGCCGTTTCCACACCCTCGACACCTGTATTCATTGGCAGAACCATCTCAAACCCGAAATAATCTGTGAGGAACTTCTCGTATTCTCCAAGTATATTATTGAAAAACGCACGTGAAGTGAGAGTAAGGACTTTTGCCTGCTCGATCAAAGCATTTATGATTTTGGGATGACAATGACCCTGATTTACTGCAGAATACGCAGAGAGAAAATCGTAATATTTATTGCCTTCGGGATCCCACACAAACGGACCGTCTCCTTTTGCGATTACGACAGGAAGCGGGTGGTAATTATGCGCTCCGTAGGTTTCTTCAAGCTCCATTGCTTTTTCACTTGAAACAGTACCGAATTCAAGTTTATCAGCCATAGTTACTCCATCTATTTTTTGACTCTTTGTGCTGTCTGATTATCGAATGTCAAGGATAGTGAATACTTCTGTTAAGGTGATTTGAAAAACCACTCGGCTTCTTTTCAATGCGCCGTAGCAAGTGAAGGACACGAAAATAATGAAAGTAATTTAAACCACGGATTAACACGAATAAATACAAATGTAAAGAACAGAGCCGTCATGGAACATTCCGTGACAGGATCCTATATTTTATAACGAACTGCACTTTCTGATGCAGGGTCAATTCCCCGAATTGACCGCATAACAAGAACCTGTGGTACAGATAGCACTAATACTTCAAACTACTCCCGCCGACGAACTCCCTCAATACGGAATGTGCTGGAACCGAAGAATCATCTTCTATAGGAATTACTTCCTTTAGAAATTCTCGAACCCGGCTTGCTCTTATGAATGAGTCCTCTTTTAATGGATCACCCTTGAATTTCTCTGTCCACTCCTCGAACAGTTTCAGCATCCTACCAGCATATAAAGCGATCTCATAGGGCATGGCACTGTTTATGATATAATCGGAAGTGTTTATGTAGGGAATGATGTTTCGCAATTCGCTGCTGCGTACATAATGCCAGTGCTCGAGAGTTTGCTGGGGATTATACGCTCTGTGCGTCGCATCCCTGAGCATTCTGCGGATCAGGCGCAGGTCTGTCCAGCGGATATACTGACCATTCTCATTCTTCATTTGTAAAAGTGGTTCGAGGTACAGCTTGAACTTTATCTCATTGGCAACATCCTTCGTCATCGCGGGGAAAAGCCCGTGCAGACTATCTATAAGCAGAATCTGATGGTCATCCAACTTCATTTTTGTCCTGTTCAGATAGCGCGTGCCAGTCTTAAAATCATAAAAAGGAATGACAACCTCTTTACCTTCGCAGAGAGCACTAACATGTTCATTTATCAACGGCAGATCGAGTGCCTGGGGTGTTTCAAAATCATAGTCCCCGAACTCATCTTTGGGATGCATTTCAAGATTGAAGAAGTAGTGATCAACATTAAGTGTCACAAAGCTCAGCCCGTGTTTTTTCAGACGCTGCTCGAGCTTTATGGTTGTAGTAGTTTTGCCGGAAGAGGATGGTCCGCTTATCATTACAACCTTTACTTTGTTTTCTCGTTCCAAAATAAGCTCTGATGCGATGTTCACTTCATTTTCGTATGCACTTTCGGACTCGTGAACAATATGCGGGAACTCACCGTTTTCTATACGTGCATTCATTTTTGCAATTGTGTTGAGATCATTTTTGGTAGCCCAATCGAGCACCTTCCAAAGCTTTGCCCAGGGAATATTCTCTGAAGGATGGGATAATCTTTGATTTCGTTCTTCGCGTTTACGATTTTGCTCATTACGATAAAGTATGTATTCCTTTGCGACTTCATCATGCCCGTTTTTTATCAGAACCTGCTCAACAATATCCTGTATATCTTCAACGTGAGGTGGATTCTCATTTGAAAATTTACTTTTGACAATTTCCTCAACCTGCCCGGCTAAAAGCTCTGCTTGCTTTTTGTCCCTGCCGCCCACAGCGATCGCAGCCCTGTATATTGCATTTGCGATACGGAGAGGTTTGAACCGCACCTTTACGCCGCTTCGTTTTATTACATGTGTAATTTCAGTCATTATGACTCCTTTAGGATGCTTTTAATGATCGATGTTATTTTTGTCAACTTGTCAGCATGAGATCATACTTCATCTTAAAAGGAAAAGTATTATCAGTGCAGTCTGGACCATTCCCTGACGGAAATATGTAATGATGGTCGAAGAACACTGATTGGCGATTTAAGAAGTTCGATTATTGAGAAAATTATTTCACGCAGAGCTCGCAGAGGAAATAAATTACGCAGAGAACGCTGAGAAAGGGATAACTTTCGAACAGTTTCTCATCAGGCTGGACTTCATATCCGCTTGCTGGCGGAAAGGAGTTTAGTATAAAAATTTTGTAATTGTCTTGAAGTCCGCAAACTGTTGGAAAGTGTAGAGCGTTCTTAAGCTTTTTAAACACCTCCCGGCTAAAGCCGTACTCCTCTTAATAGATGAGAATTACGTTGTATTTTGATTCAACGATTTATTAAATAGCAAAGGATAATTCCCCTCTTTACTTGTCACGGCGTATCCCGATCTATCGGGAGAAGACGGAAGAGGGGTGTCGGTCAGCCGACGGACGGGGTGTGTTAATTCCAATAATTTATCCCAACTTTCGAGAAAATTTTCTGAGTAGTCAGGGACCAATCCCTGACGGATTTGTGTGTCGATCTTCTCATATAAATTTCTTTCTTACTTAAAACTTAAGATAAGTACTGTGAATTATTTATCCCTCAAACTTGTCACATAAATAATTGCGTCTTTCATAACACTTGAATATCGGATATTACTGTTATTCCAATTAACCGTTTCATAATAATCAAAAAAATCTTTAAAATAATAATTTCCTCCACCAAACATGTTTCCATCCAATATATCTGATTCTACTTTAAATATTTTCGACTTACAATATTCGGCTAATACCTCGAACGATTGCCATATAAGATTGTTGTCCGTAATGAATTTACCTTGCAACTCTTTATCTTCATAATTTATATACAACTCTTCTGTTAATAAATTAGTTCCAATTTCATGAAGTATAAATTTACACAATTCCTCTTTAGAATTTGGTTGATAATAAAAATTATATCTATTTCGTGATAAATTATTCGCAGATGGAAGATTTTTATTAGCAACAGTTAAAATTATTTTAAACTCATCATAAGGGTATTTTTTATTTAAGTACATTTCCCATTTTTCGACTGCATTTAACTTTCTAAAATATTCGATTAAGTAAACAGCTGTTTCATTTAAAAAAGTATTATGTTCTTTCCAAAGCGTATCTCTATAATCATAAAAATATTTTTCAATGGTTATTAAATATCGCCGTAAAAATTCAATTTGAGGTTCAGAAAATTCTGTATTTGTCATATCGTATTCAAAATCATATTTATCTTTAAATTTATCCCACTTCCCGATAGAAACCGATTCAATTAAAAGATGTAAATAAGATAAATATTTTTCATACGTCATTTCATCAAAACTAAGAGGAATGAAGAAAAGAAATCCGGAGAATACTCCTCCTCTTCCATTTCCCCAAGCCAAATAAGTTCGATTTTCATTTAATAAATTCTTATCTTCATCAGACATCATTGATTTATATTTTATTGAATATTCCAATTTTTTTTCAGCCCAAATATTAGAAATTGCATAAATGTGCCACAGATAATTGGGAATAATTTCATTCTTTGGTATAATTCTTTTCACACTATCATTCCTTTCATATAAAAACTATTTATATAATAAATATCATTAATAAAATGATATTCTTCAAATTTATTTACCTTTTGCTTTCTACAAGATGTATTAAATCAACTTCTGAAAGACATAATGTTTGGCAGTTGCCGCGTTCTTCTTACTTTTCTTATAATCTAGATGTGGCGTCTATTGTTAGAGGTAATTTATTCTTCATAGTTCAATAAAAACATTATCAAAAATACTTTTTCCAACAAATTCCTTTAAATTATCGAATAGAATAGTTGAATCGCTTTTCAAATGGATATACAATTCTTCTTTTGCACGGCTGCACGCAACATAAAACATCCTTGTAAACTCATCTTGAATTGTTTCGTTCAATATTTTTGGATTTGTAAACATTTGATCAAATGTTGTCTTATCAAATGTACTTGGTTCCAAACTAACAACAACTTTATTCCACTCAAGACCTTTTGCTTGATGAACAGTCATATATTTACTATTATTAGAAAATACAGAATTAAAAAGTTGAAAGGCGGTTTCCCACTCTAAAGAAGAAACATTTTTAATTAAATCTTCTCTGTCATCTTCATTAAAACAAGATAATATAAATTTATCAGAATAATTTATGCTATTATTAATTAATATTTGTGCTAAATACTTGTATTCATCTTTTTGAAATGTAGCATTAAAATTGTTTATTATTTCTATAATTAATCGAGTTTCAGATACCTTTTCAAAAATCTCTTTCAACAATTTATTTAATAGAATTAATGCACGGACATTAAAAGACTTATCTTTTAATAAATTTTCAATTCTAGTATATAATCGAAGAGCTAAAATTATATCAGAAACAGCTTTTGTTTGATACGCTTTATATAATGAAAGAACAAATTTAAAAACCCGAACCCATCTTACATTGTTTAGCTCTGTAATTTCTGAACGAATATCTATTGGGGATGCATAATAGGAATTATAAATTCTTCGTAAAATCAATTTTTGAGAATCACTAATTCCTTTCATATAATTAAATGCTGCAGCCCAAGTCCTTGTTAATATTACTCCTCCTGAATCAACAATGTTATTAATTTGTTGATTTACTTCAGGAGTATCACCAATAATATATGATACTTTATTTTTCTCAATATTGTTTCTTTGACTTTCATTTAAATATTCTTTTATGCTTTGCTGTTGTAAGTTCCCAGATTTACGTATATAATTACATAAAGTCACTATGTTTTGGGTTGATCTTCTATTTCCTAATATCTGATATTCCCAAGTATCAGTATCACTGTTAATGTTAAATTCACTAAATTTACTGGGTTTAGCTCCTTGAAAACTATAAATTGATTGTGCTATATCTCCAATAACACCTATGATGCATGATTTCTGACCCAAAAAATCAATAAGTATTGCTTGCAAAGGATTTGTATCTTGAAATTCATCAATAAAAATAAAAGGAAATTGAACTCTAAGAGCATATGCAATTGTAGTATTTTCTTTAACCATACGATATCCAAAATACAAAATCTCATTATGAGTAAGTTTCTTGGCAATTGACCAAATATATTTTTTTATAGGAATTGTATGAGAATCTGTAATTTTAGTTGATTTTTTTATTTCTGAATTGCCCGTGTAACAAAATTCATTAATATTAATTTCGACTTCACCCATAATTTTTTTACTATAAGTTAATTCTTCAGTAGATTTACTTTCCTTTTTAATATATTCAAATATCTCATCTTTATCGTGGCCATGTAATATACCAAGTCCTTCAATTTGAGATAGTATTTTCCCTTTTGTTTTAATCTCAATTCCAAAGTCATTTAACATGTGTTTTGTTAGCTCTGTTTGATATGGCTTAATAATATATTCGATAATAAAACCGTGTATTGTATATACTTCGACATCATACTCATAACCAACAAGTCTTCTTTTTATTTCATCCACAGCGGCATTAGTATAAGTAATACATAGAACTTTTTTATTATTACTTGATTTAATTTTGGGGTCAATTTTAATAATATTTTTTACGTTTTCAACTAAAAAATGAGTTTTCCCAGCTCCTGGACCAGCAAATATTTTTATATGATGTCTAAGTTGTTCTTTTGATAATAAGTCATCAGATTTTATTTCAATAACCATTCTAATCCTTCCTTAATGTATTCAGGAACTTCTATGGAATTAATCAGATTATCATTTGTTAAAATCTGTAAAGCGACATCTCCTTTCTTGTCTTTAGCATATGATAAAAATAGATTTGCAAAGAATAGTTTTTCATATTCATCTTTATGATGAGGGTCTTTAGAAATAGCATTATAAAATACGTCCAATACTTTGTGGATTTTCTCCTTACTTCTTCCGTCAATGTCATCTCGATTTGAGTTCCATTTCTCAAAAGATAAACAGTTATCATCTATGAAATTGTGTAATGTTTCACCCATTGCTATTCTCAATAATCTGCATCCATTTATGCAACTTATTTTATTATAATTGGTGATGAACATTTCATCCTCAAATGTCTTTCCCAATCCTGTTTGATGTTTAATTTTAATATTATTATTATTTGAAAATGTTTCATTAAGTTTTTTCACATGAGGTGGAACAAAATCAAGGTAATGAGAAATATTTTCTAGCTCATCATTATTATCTGTCAACTTATAATCTTTATCTGTAATACACAGCACTTTTTTTTCAATCGGATTGTTTGCAAAAAAATTAAGAAAATGATCAAAATGCTTTCCACCAATTTCAACTATAGATATATGATCATCTTCATAAGGACATCCTAATTTATCCATGAATTTGGGAAGTAACAATTTTTCTGCAATGCCTTCTACAAGAATCACCTTGCTTGCAAAAAGCATATCAGATTTTGTAACATCTAAAAATTTCATCATATGTTTTTTTGCATCTGGAATACACTTGAATTGTTCTTTTATATCTCTGCAAATAACTTCATGAATATCCCTATTATAATCAATTATATGCATATTGTCTAAACCAGCAACTGCAGTAATATTTGATGAATGAGTACTAACGAATATTTGCTGATTTAATTTGTTCTCATCATTTATTCTTTTGAGATAAGAGAATAATTTATATTGCATTGCAGGATGAAGGTGTGCTTCCGGTTCCTCGAAACAAAGAATTCGAGAATCCATTTCCTTTTTCATTTCAACCAATTTAATCAACATATATATATTTATTAAGTTGTTATAACCAACACCATTGTGAGATAATGGGACAACATAATCTGTTTTGCTATCTTTAACATCAATAGTGTAATATTCTGAAATAGTAGCAGTTGGGCAGACATCTTGTGCAATTGCGACATTTCCTTTTTCTAATCCAATTTCATTTTTTTCTTGTGTAATAATATTATCAATTTGTGATAAAACTGAATTAATATTTGTTTTCATCGCAGCAGATATTGTTTCTTTCATTATTTGTAGTTTTGAAGCATTTTCATCACTTTTTATAAAGTCATTTATTGTTTTGCGCGTTTCTTTATATACGGATTGAACATTCCGCTCAGCTTCAATGAAATCAATCCTAAAAATATCAGCAACATACTTTTTTTCAGCACATTCTGTGGCAGTTCCATTTGTGAAACTCCATGAATAATATTTTAGAGTAACACCCAAAGCGTTTATATACTTTTCCAAAGTATCCACATGTTTAATGTTCTCCTTATATTTATCAATATTTTTAGGATCTATAGAGTATCTCATATTTATATAAGCAATTATGCTATACTTAGTAGGGGTGTCGCTTGTTGCTTTCTGTTCTTCAATTTTATCAAGTCCTAAAAATGGAATTAATTTTAAAATACTCTCATCATCCAATGAATTTTCATCTATTTCATGATAGATTTGATATTCTATTTCTATTTTTGGCGCCTCAGTTTTATACAAGGTTTGATACTTTTCAAGAATATCATTTTTGTTAAAATCATCCAATTTTATTTCAGGTATAGATATTAGCTCAATTGCTCTTAATAAGTTTGTCTTTCCCGCATTATTAGCACCAATTATTACATTTAGACCTTTTTGGAAACTCATTTCAAAATTTCTAAAATTTCTATAATTTACTATTTTAACGCTTTTTATATACATTTATACCTCGTAATATTATGCTTGATTAAATTCTTTATTTTACCTCTAATGTCTGTATCCACGTCATTATTGTCGCGAACGCCACCAAAAATAGGGGTATATACGACACGTGTCGCGGATTTCACATTTATATTTCTCATTGTGATTTACACTGTTATTACATCAGTCTTTCAAGTCCAAATTATTTAGCGTGTTCACGTTTTTATTGTTTTGTCTGTTGTCATTATTTAGCGAGAGTGTCTCCACACACTCCTTGAGAGAAGTAGATATTAATTCTTTTCTTTTATTTTTCATCTCCATAAAAACCTACACCTGCTTTGGTCGCATATAATGATATATCTTGTCAAGAGAATTATCCTTTCTCTACTCATCTTACCAAGCTGAGTTGTGTTTCTGTTCTGAGTAGTCAGGGACCATTCCCTGACGGAATATGGAATGATGATTGAAAAACGTTGATTTTAGATGTGAAGTCGTTGCGAAGATCTTCTGCCGGTGGATGGACAAGCCAGACCGTTCGAGGGATTTCTCTGTATCATTAACATGATTTTTTTATTATTATTGACATAAAATTCAGATGGCATTTTTCAAGCTACAATATATTATAAATATCAAAAATATGATAAATATTTATACAAGGAGTTTTTATGGTAAAAGATGAACTTTTTTATACAGAAACCCATGAGTGGATCAAAATCGACGGCAAAGTTGCTACTATGGGGATCACGGATTATGCACAAAAAGAACTTGGTGATATTGTATACGTGGAACTTCCCGAAGTTGATAGCGAGCTTTCTGCCGGTGATATTCTGGCAACTGTGGAAGCAGTGAAAGCTGTTGAAGAAATATACATTCCTGTGAGCGGCATCATCGTAGAAGTGAACGAACAGCTTTCCGATGCATCCGATCTTATGAATGCCAGTCCCTATGACGAGGGCTGGATCGCAAAGTTTGAAATTTCCAGCACAGACGAACTTGAGGGCTTGATGGATGCTGATGAATACAAAAAATTAATTGGCGAATAAAAGAAAATAAGTTTCCCCCTTACACGTAAGAAGATCCTCCGACCCCCTGGAGGGTCTTCTTTTTTTATTTCTTTTTGTCATGAGTGCCTAATTTAAAAAACACAAAGACTGGAATGCACAAACGAATATGAATGTCCAATATTGAATACAGTATATTCAACTGATGAAGGATAAGGGAATAGAAAGAAATTTAGTAAGACATTTCCCAATCCGAAACTATTATTTTCAGATTAAGAAGAAATAATATAGTGCGGAATTTAAGAGTATCATTACAGTGAAACGTAAATATTCTGAAAATTTCTATAGAAAAAACACTGATCTTTGATTGGTTACAGCAATTTAAGTGTAAATTGGTTATTCCTTGTTCGATATTGGATATTACACTCCCAACTCATACAAGAGCAAAATCTAATGCTTTTTTTCTGCTACTTTTACGAATGAATATCCCATCGAAACAAGAAGTCCTATAATTATCAAAGCAGCGCCAACACCAAAAGTGTCGGCAAAAAATCCCAGAATTGGAGACAGGATCGCAATAAAAAGCGTCTTGAGCTGAGTCTCGACCGAAAGTCCTGTTGCCATGATCTTTGCATCGATATTTTCGCTGATAAAACCAATATTCATAGGTCTTCTCACATTTTGCAGCGCATATAAAAGCACAAACAACACTATTGCCAAAATCCGCACATTAAAATAGGTTGCAACTCCTGCAATAATAACCGCACCTAGCCCAAACATATAACTTCGATTTATTGCATGAGTGATAGATTGGAATCTTACTGAGAATGGCTGTGCCTTACGTGAAGAATATGCAGTGATCAAAAAGATAATAAAATAGGTCACTGCGATGATGACGGTGCTTCTTTTCTCTCCCCCGATGCTTATAAGAATTGGAAGTGATAGTGCAAATGTTTTCAGAATGGGCTGCAAATAGTCCTTTACGGAATTGAATAATCCGTCAAAGCTGGCAGAATTAAAAAATGCCCGAAGCAGCATTGGATTCTTGAACATCGAAATGAAATTGTGTATCGTGCGGTTAAAATTGGTCATCACCCCTTTCCAGAAAGAGGTTCGTTCAATTTTTGAAATATCTCCATTCAAATAATTCGGATACGTCAGCATCAGGAGTAATCCCAATATATACGGCACGACCGATGCGATGAACACTATCCTGTAATTCTCTGCAATGAAAACGAGCGCACCTGCGATCAGTGCAGAAATTGCAGATCCCAGCTGGGACGCTCCTCGTGTATGTCCATAATAATCGACCTTGCAATCCAGGATGCAGTTGATTTTCAGATATTCGAGGATCATGGCTTTATGAGTGCCGGAGCGGAATGCTTCGCCAAAAGCGAATAGTATCATTGCTAAAGCATACATTCCAAAGCTCGGAAAATAGTATATTATCAAGAATGAAGAAATATATGAAGCAAATGCCAAAACCATAGAAAGTTTACGACCGTAGCTGTCCGCAAAAAATCCGGTTGGAATCTCAAGAATGCCTGTAGATATTTCACGAATGGAAAAGAGTGTTCCAATCTGCAGGAAGGAAAATCCCATTTCCCTGAAAAAGAGGATAATAAAAGGATCAAAGAATCTGAGATTTTTCAGGAATCCATACATGCAAAATTTGTAATATTGCACATTTTTAGGGATCATGCTGTTAATTTTAGTAAGCGTTACGGGTAATTTGTTCCCAGATGAACTCTACCAGCGCATTCAATTCTTTTAACGAACTGTCATTTATAATCACATGATCTGCGTCTTGTTCAGAAAATTCCTGCTGCGAACGTACACGGTCCTGCGCTTCTTCATAAGAAAGGTGAGTGTGCTGCATCAGTCGTTCAATTCTGATATTTTCTGGCGCGGTTACAAGAATCACATAATCGCAGATCTCATTCATGTTCCATTGTAAAAGCAGCGCTGCATCTATTGCAATTATTGGTTCGGCATTATTATCAATCCTGGTTAAAATTTCCTTAATAAGCATTGGATGCACAATTACATTGAGCTCATGAAGTTTGTTTTTGTTATGAAAAACTATCTTGCCGAGCTTTTTTCTGTCAATCTCCCCATTCTCCGAAATTGAGTCACCAAAACAAGTGATTAGCTTATCCTTAATTTTCTCATTAAGTAATATCTCATGCCCAATTATATCAGCATTGATAACAGGAACATTCTTATGTAAAAAGAAATCGGCTACAACAGATTTGCCTGAAGCGATCCCTCCGGTAATGCCGATAATAATTTTTTTATTCAAATTCATCCATCAAGGTTTGTGTGAGAATATCAATAGATACATTCGATTTCATGGTGCCGTTTTTAGCTGTTGAGATCTTACCTGTTTCTTCAGAGACAACTATAATGAATGCATCGGTCTGCTCGGAAATCCCTATCGCTGCCTGGTGACGGGTTCCATATTTTTGCACGTATTTTGTTTGATTCGTAAGCGGCAGGATAACTTTTGCAGCGACAATTTTATTGTCCTTAATAACCATTGCTCCATCATGAAGTATCGTTCTGTTATTAAAAATAGTCAGGATAAGTTTTTCAGATATTTCAGCATTGATAGTTTCACCTGTTACAATATAATCATCCAATCCCACTTTTTCTACGAGCACAAAAATACCGCCTATCCTGCTGTATGACATAGCACGGATTGCATTGAGCAGTTCGGTGAAACGATACTCAGACTTCTGGGGAAACAGGGATCTGATAAATGGTTTCTGCCCAAATTTAATAAGCGCGGAACGAATCTCCGGCTGGAAAAGCACGACCAGTGAGATCGCCCATATATCACGAATTATGCGAACAACAGAACCGAGAAGGGTCAGGTTGAGAAGCTCGGCGACAAAATAGATGATCACAACCAGAATGAGCCCCCACACGATCTGATATGTCTTTGATCCGTGCACGAGTAGTATTATCCTATAGATAATATAGGCGACAACTAAAATATCTAAAACATCAAGGATATTGGGTACGAGAAAGCTCATGAGTGTATATCTCTTATAGCATCGATCATTCGAGCAAGTTTTTTATGCTGCCCCGCTTCGTGAACTCTGATTATATGTGCTCCCTGCATAATTGCATAGGCATGAGCACCAAGTGTTCCTTCAAGACGTTCTTCTTTTTCTGTTTTCAGGAGCCAACCGATGAAGCTTTTATTCGAACATCCTATAAGCAAAGGTTTATCAAGACATTTGAACTCAGCAAGCTTATGTATGATCTCAAGATTATCTTCAATTCTCTTTCCGAACCCAATTCCGGGATCGATTATGATTTGCCATGCAGGGATATTTGCCTTCTCAGCAATCGAAATGGATCTCGATAAATATTGAAGTATCTCCTCGATCACATCATCGTAGATAGGATCTTTTTGCATGCCTCTGGGTGTACCTTTTATGTGCATCACGACAACTGCGACATCATGAAAATGTGCAATTGTCTCTGCCATGTGAGGATCAAATTGCAATCCGCTGATGTCGTTCACCATTCGGACACCTTCATCAAGCGCTGCTTTAGCCACTTCGGATTTATATGTGTCGATAGAAAGAGGAACATCAAATCTTTGCATTGTTTTTGAAATGATAGGCAGGACTCTATCGAGTTCTTCCTGCACATCTACTTTTTCAGAAAAGGGGCGTGTGGATTCTCCTCCAATATCAATAATATCTGCACCTTCGTTCACCATTTTTTCAATCTGAAAAAGCGCTGCATCAAGAGAATTATATTTCCCGCCATCATAGAAAGAATCAGGGGTGACATTGAGAACTCCCATAATATGAGTTCTATTAAATGTCAAGACATGATCCCCGGCTCTGATTGTGAATGGCATTTTTCTTTCTTCAATTTCAAGAAGTCTTTGTACACGCTCTCTTATGAGAGGGATCTCAAAAATATCCTGAAAAGAGAGCTTCTTCACAAGATTGTGGAGCAATTTCAGATTGCCAAGAATGATGACATCAGACCGTTCCACTGCACCATTCACTACTCCGCGGGACACTGCTGCATCTCCTCCGATACTGAGCATATCCTGCTTGATGATATTTGCTGCTCCCAATTTTATGTTTTTCAACTTAATTGCAAGGCAATGGGATTTTTCAAACATTGACTCTACTCCCTGGGAGGTAACACCAATGCGTTTGAGCTCAGCAATGCAATCATCAGCTCGTCTCAATGAAAGAATTCTATCCATCTTTCGCATCCTATAAAGAAAGCCCACAGATGAATGTGGGCTGATATTTAAAGTTATTACACGGTCTATTTTATATGTTCTTTAATAACTGCTGCAAGGCGTTTTACGCCTTCGACTATTTGATCCTCTGTGGCATAAGAAAAGTTTATTCTCATGGAGTCATGCCCTGAGTCATCACAATGAAATGCCGAACCTATCACATAGGCAACATTTTTGTCAACAGCCTTATAAAACAGTTCATCAGTATCAATACACATATGCGCAGGGACTCTCAAAAAGAGGAAAAGACCACCTTCTGGCTTCGTCCACGTCACACCTTCGGGCATATGCTTTTCAAATTCTTCCAGCATAATATCACGCTTTCTGCGATACATATGCTTGATCTTTTCAATATTCTTCTCTAGATATCCCTTTTCCATGAATCTGCCAATAATACGCTGTGAAAATGTTGGAGGGCATAGATCGGTAGATTGTTTTGCAACAACAAGTTTCGTGATCACTTGCGGTGGTGCTAAAATCCAGCCGATTCTAAAACCGGGAGCAAATATTTTCGAAAACGTGCCGAGTAAAATAACTCGTCCTTCTTTATCCAAACTATATATAGTTGGAACCGGTTCACCCTCAAAGCGCAGCTCACGATAGGGACTATCCTCGAGAATAATGAGATTAAATTCATGTGCAAGCTCAAGAATCTCATATCGTCTCCTGAGACTCATGGTCATACCTGCAGGATTCTGAAAATCCGGAACAATGTAGATAAATTTTGGTTTATTGCCGCTCTCATTAAGTATTTTCAGTTCTTGTCGAAGCAGTATAGAACTTTTCCCTTCTTCATCTAACGGGACCCCGATCATCTCAGCACCATATGCATTGAATGCACCAAGCCCCCCCACGTAAGATGGGAGCTCAACAATTATCGGATCACCCGGATTTATAAAAATTTTTGCAGTAAGATCGAGTCCCTGTTGGGATGATGTTGTCACAAGCAGGTTTTCTCCTTTGACATCCATCCCGTTTCTGCTTGCATGTTTTAACAGTTGTTCTCTGAGTACAGGATCTCCTTCAGTTGCACTATACTGAAGTGCCGCTTTTCCTTCATTATCCAAAACTTCATTCACAATCTCCTTCACTTCTTTTATAGGAAATGAATCGGGTGAAGGAAGACCTCCGGCAAAAGATATTATTTCTGGCTTTGAAGTTAATTTTAATAGTTCACGAATGACTGATTTTTTCATTCTCTTCGCGTTTATGGAAAAGAGCTCCTCAAAATTTAACGGCATATTCAACTCCGCATTTGTTTTTTTGTATTCATCATATATTTTATCATTTGCTGTCAAGTTAAATTCTTTAGATTTCACATTGAATAAATACGATATTAAAATAGTAATTCCAAACTGACATTTTGACAATTATTTTGAGAAGTTATGTATAAATATCTGATTATTTCTTGAATAAAATTTTATAAAACTCAATCAATCCAAAGATCAGGCATACAAAACCTATGATCCATTTTGCCGGATCTGCGAGTGGATAATGAGTGTTATACAAAACCAGCAGATCGACTGTACAAATCAGGAGAACAATGCCATAAATGATCTGAGAAGTTCGGGAATATCCCCAGCGCGATCTGTCTGCAAGCGATACACCAACCCAGGCACAGAACCAGCCAAGCATCGCACCTCCCAGCACATCTCCCGGCCAATGAGCTCCAACTGCAATGCGGGAAAAACCCACCAATAGCGTAAATATAATACTCCAAATATATATTGAATTCTTACGAAAGGAAAAAGCGATAACTCCCATCAAAGTAAAGATCGTGGTGGTGTGCCCGGAAGGAAATGCGTGTTTTGTTAATCGCCAATCAATGATATGAATTGAGTCATAAGAAAGAATTCCAGCGGGACGAGGGATATCCATTATTCTCTTCATACTGTGCAGAATTATCATATAGAAAAATGATGCAATGAGCACACTCCAGATGATATCCGGTCGTTTCTTAAGAAAGGGGAAAAGAAGCACTGCCGCAAAAAGCCCGTCACCAAAGAGCGTGATAATTGCCCAGAATCTGTCACCTGTGAGGGTGTGTGCTTTATTGAAAAACAAAAAAAGTCGTGCATTTATGCCCGTGAGATGGATCACTGCCAGAAGGATCGCAAAAATAAGAAGGGGCGACCACACCCAGAGATCTTTAAAGGAAGGAGTACATTTTTTCATAACTCGAATTGTTTTATTGAAAAATTTTTGGCAACGTTTTCCGAGAATGTTGACATTCTTATAAACAAATAATAAGCAGAATAATAACGAAAAGCAGGTTCTAATGAAAAAAACAGCAGCTTCAATCTTAGATATTTTCAGAGACAAAACAGCACTACTCATTCTGGGTATTGGATTCGTTGTTCGGATTATTGCAAGCATTTTTGTTTCCCCCGGCATTGACGAAGCATATTACGGCGTGTGCTCATTCTTCCCTGCATGGGGATTTTTTGATCATCCTCCGATCGTTGCTGTTACCGCAGGATTCGGCAGGTGGTTGAGCGGCTCATTCTCAACATTAAGTTTGCGCTTTGGAGCAATACTTCTCTTTATTGTTTCTGCAATTTTGATGTATTATATTGTGCGAAGTCTGTTCAATCGTAAAGCTGCAATTTTTTCACTCCTTTTTCTTCATACGATTCCCTATTTTTTTGTAGGCATGGGAGCATTTGTAATTCCGGACAATGCACTCGGTGTCTTCTGGTTACTCTTTATTCTCAGCATAATGAAAGTGCATCAAACGCAAAAAGGAGCGTGGTTCCTTCTTTCCGGAGTGAGTCTCGGATTTGCGATGCTCTCTAAATATCATGCGATCCTTCTACTGGCAAGTATTGGATTCTGTTTGATCGCATTCAAGGAATGGAGAAAATTCTGGAAAAGTCCCTTTTTGTATATCGGGCTCGTCATTTCAGGCTTGATATTCCTTCCAAATATTTTATGGAATGCCCATCATAACTGGGTTTCCTATGCATATCAGTTTGGGAAAGGAGTGGGTCGGCATAGTCTGTCCTTCACGAAATTCTACCAGGGAGTGCTTGTTCAGGCAGCATACCTGCTACCGTGGATCATGGTAATTCTTATTATGAGTGTGATAAAAACTATCGAGAAAAATGATCAAAAATATCGCTGGCTCCTGCCTTTCGCACTTCTTCCGATTGGCATTTTTACACTCATCGGTGCCACGCAGCAGATTCTTCCACACTGGCCCATGCCCGGGTACCTTGCTGCGATAATTCTCACCTGTGGTTGGATGCTCACGTGGAAAAAACCGGCTGTAAAATGGACATTCTGGAGCACCGGCATTGTGACTGCTGTTCTTCTAATTGTGATCGTGATACATTCTATTACAGGATTTCTGAATCTCGGCGTGAAACTTGACCTCACGCTCGAAGGATACGGCTGGGAAAAAGTTATTAAAGAACTGGAACGTCGTGAATTATTGGACAAGGACACTTTTCTTTTTACCCATAAATATATTACAGGCGGAGAGCTTGGGTACGCTGCACAGAAGAAATATCCCGTTGCTGTTTTTGACAAAGGAAGCGCACACCATTTTGCTTATTGGGCGCCCATGGATTCCCTGTTGGGAATGGACGGTATTTTCGTAATGCATCCGAGATATATGACAAGTCCTGAAGAGAAATATTCGGAATATTTTGAAGAGATAATCCCCCTGTCGGGAGTAATGATATATCGGAATGGAAAGTATGAAATGACATACAACCTGTGGTTGTGTAAGAACCTTCAAAAGCCCTATCCGCTTGAGTATGGACCAGGAATAGAACACAGATCCGCCAGTGGGCGGACAAGTTCACGCAGATTAAGCAGATGAACGCTGATGGAGCTGAGAAAAAATCAATAAAGAAATCTACCTCACAAAAAAACACAAACACTCTGACCAGTCGCTCCATCGGTATTTGATGAATGAAAATATTGTAAAATTATTATTATCTGGGTCTCTACCCCGAATTCTCCAGTAATAAGCAGTATTCTCTCTGAAAAAATCTGCGGGAATGTAGCGATGATTTTCTTCATGAAAAACATTATCGTAGAGAATTGACAAAAATGAAGAATCATCTGAAATCTGCAACTGGATTTCTTGCTCAAAGTCAGGTAAATAAATTTCAATATACGTTATATTGTCGAGATCAAAGATACTGCTATCAGGAGGAGTCACAACACCCATCGATGGTGTCGGTGATTTCATACTACACGCAGAAACTAATGAAATAACTACGAAAATAAAAATTAAAAAATGCTTCATATTCGTCCTTATTTAATGAAATGGCACACCTATGGTTGCAGAAAATGAATGGCTTCTGACCTGACCGTGTTGATCTATTGGTATTAAAGTGAGGGAATACCTTAGATCAAGACAGATAAGCATGTTTTGAATTGACATTCCTGCAATAAACTCCAAGTTCAATGGTTTAACCGAATTATAGATTTCATAACTTACATCTTTTTTTGTGTATTCATTAGTGATGTTACCGGATTCATCTTCCGCAACAAATTTGAAATCGTACTTTGCTTTAGCGTTAATTAAAATAGATGGAGATATACCAACATACGTCATAGATTTAAAAGGCAGTTTGGGAATATCTAAGAATTTCATCATGACAGGTAGTTCAAAATATGTTAAATTCTGGTTGCCCTTCCATGAATTTGTCATTTTATAATATTCTCCACTGCCATATGAAATACTCTTAAATGATGTTTTCGCTCCCTTAATTGAATATAATAATTCGATCTGTAAGAACCGGTTTTTCTTCAAAGAACGAATATAATATAAACCTGCAACCAATCCGGGTTTTATTGCATTATCACGAGATCCCGCTTCCCAGTAAGCGGTATAACTTCCCTTGCCAATATATGAAGAAAAATTAAGGCCGCCCTTCAGCCCAAACTGAAAAAATTGCTCAGAATCCAGTCTGAAACAAAATACTAAAAAAAGAATTATTATCAGGGGAATCGATTTCTTAAAATCAATATCCGTAATCATTTTTTAAATCTCCATAATTAATGGATAAGTCTTGCTTTAAAAATTATGAAATACATCCATACTACTCATCATCCTGCGATAATGCCAAGGTAAAATACCCGACTGGCGACCAGTCACTCCAATCAGGAGTCACAAGAAAATAAATTCCGGTTTTCTTGCGTGATCTACAAAAATAAGTAGTATATTGAAATTGCTCAATTGGCAACTCAATTGTACAAGTATATATATCACTAGTCGAAGTATATTCATGACATTCGCTATCGAAAAGTAATATTGAAAAATCACTCGTAGAAGAAACCTGAATATGACCAGTTGATTCATAAACACTAAAACTAAAATGAATGCACGAAAGTGTATCAACATAAATCGTATCACCCTGACATTTTGCCTCATCGGGAAGATAGATATATGTCGGAGCCCCTGATTCTGACTTAATGCAACTCGATATCAATAAAATTAGTAAAATCAATAATAAAAAAGTGAAGTATATTTTTTTCATAATTATATACCCCAATATGTAATACCAAGAAAACAAATAACGCTAAAATTCTTTACACTTCCCGGAAGCGTATTTTCGTTTATTTTATCCATACTCATGGTCAATCTTACATCCAGGAACAATGGTTTCAATATTTTGGATAAACTGAATTCTGATCCTAATATAAATCCGTTATCTATTTCTTTTACATCAGCAAGTTGATCTTTGATGGTTTTCTCATAACTCTCAGTCACTTCACCCTCACTGTTTTTTGCGACATATGCAAAATCATACTTATATTTTCTTTCAAGAAGATTGGCTTGATACATCCCAATATACGGTTTACATACTTCCTTTCCCGAAACAAGTAACATAGTTTTAACGATAAAAGAAAATTCGAGATATGCAATTTCTTGGAAACCATCCCATGTGCTCGATTGTGAATAATAATCTCCACTACCTTGGACCAGATTTTCATATTTTACATTATATTTTCTTCTCACATTGAGAATTTCTGTTTGCAAAGTAAGAAATTTATTAAATCTAAAAGACACTGAAGCAGCATATATGGCTGTGGGTGAATAACTCGATCCAGCTGATCCTACCGATAAATAATGTTCGGTATTATCAGGAGCAATGTATGATGACAAATTAATACCACATTTTATTCCACATCTGAGCTTCTTATCTGCATAGGCATCGATGCACGTTAACAGTGGTATAAATAATAGTAAAACAATCGAAAACTTAATATTTCTTTCCCGAATCATTTTCTATAAATCTCCTTACTTCTCTTTAACAAAATTTACTGATTATTTAGTCAAATTATTTATTCTCTTTACAATGCACAATTTACAAATTGTATATAAATAGCATAACTCTAAAATTGGATGACTGGATGCACAATTGACATTCTTTTCTAATTCAGATCTGCGTAAATCAGTATAATCTGCGTGGGTCTGCGTGCTATTAATATTCAAAATCCCAGCTCTTTCTCGATCCCAGCCATTGCCTGCAAGGTATGCTCGATAAAATCCTCAAGTGACATGCCGAATTCTTCACAGGATTTGATCTGCTCCCTGTTTGCACCTGCAGCAAATCTCTTTTCCTTGAATCTTCTCATTATGAAATCCGTATTCAAAGAGGATATCTTTTTATCAGGATGCATGAGCGCAGCAGCAACAATAAGTCCTGTCAAAGAGTCCACAGCATAGAGCACTTTATCCATGTTCGATTTTCGTTCCACATGCCCGGGATGTGCTTCGATCGCATACAGAATTTTTTCGTCGAGTCCCTTATCTTTGAGCAATTCGACGGAATCCTTACCGTGTCGTGCAAAATTATCAACTGTGCTTTCATAATCGAGGTCATGAAGGAGTCCGGCAAGTGCCCACATTTCTTCATCTTCTCCGAAATATTCTGCAAAATGTGCCATCGCAGCTTCCACTGCCAGACAGTGCTTTTGTAAATTTCTATTCTTCAAATGCTGTTTTAGTAATGCGTATGCTTCTTCTCGTGTCATATATTTTCCTTTTCTATAAATATTTTGCAGCCATATCCGCGAGCATGGAACGCTCACCCTTTACCAGCGTCACATGTCCGGAAAGCTTTTCATCTTTGAATTTATCCACCACCACACTCAAACCATTGCTTTCAGAATCCAGATACGGA
>CAYUTH010000008.1:0-31181 GCA_964447485.1 uncultured Candidatus Cloacimonadota bacterium
AAACCTCCAGATGTACTTTAGAATGTGCAATTCTGAGAGCCCTGATTTGGTGTCAAGTTTTTGACGTCTTAGAATTACATGTATTAGTAATGTAAGAAATAAATACTATTCGTAAAATTCTTTTCTTCTGTCCCGGAACAAGTGATTCTTCTCGGTGATCATTTTATTTTTTGCAGTTGCAGAGTCAATATCTACAGCCATAAGCACTTCATCAGTTTCGTTTGCCTGAGCTAAAATATTTCCCTCCGGGTCAATTATCTGGCTCATTCCTGTAAAAGTAAGTGACTGATCACCATTTTGTTCAGTTCCGACCCGATTACAAGTTATTGAATATACATGGTTTTCAATAGATCGGGTTATCATAGCTTTTTGACAGAAAGGCAACACGAGATTTGCAGAATGACACAGAATATCTGCGCCCATAACTGCCAGCGTACGAGCCGATTCCGGGAATATCCAGTCGAAACACACCATAAGCCCAAGAAGCGCATCATTATACTTTGCAATTTTAAAACCAGATTCTCCTGCTGAGAAAAGATCCTTTTCGTTTAAGAAAAGATGGATTTTCCGATAGATTGTTTGGGCTCCGGAAGGATCAACACAAATTTGAGAATTGTAGAATTGATTTCCATCTTTTTCAAGAAAACCTGCAACTATAGCAGTATCTTCACGCTTTGCAATATGTTTAAAGAAAGCTGGAATTCTCCCGTCTGATGTCGAAGAAATGGGCTCCATTTTATTTTTTGATGTGAATAAATATCCGCTTGTGCAAAGTTCAGGAAGAACTAAAAGATCAGTACGGCAATTATTCGCCATCTTAGAAATTTTCTCGAGGTTCTGTTTCTCGTGAAACAATTCAGGTTTAAACTGGAGAAATCCTACACGCATAATTTATCCGCTGATTGAAAGATTCTCGACAAGAATTGAGGGTGAGCCGGTTGCAGATAGTTTGAATTTGAGGTCATCTGCAAGACCAACTATGCGCGTCAATAGCTGAAGGAAATTACCAGATACGGTAAAATTGTGAATTGGATAGCTTCTTTGTCCGTTCTCACAGTAAAAACCCTGGGCACCCATTGAAAAATCGCCGGAAATCGTATTACAACCGCTGTGCATGCCTGACAACTGGACAATTTCAACACACTTAGGAAACATGGAATAAAGATTATTTTTGGAAGTCAAGCCGGGCTTAATGAATAAATTTGAAGGTGAAATATTGATCGATGTTTTAAAAGATCGGCTTGCGTTACCCGTCGAAGTCGTGCCATCCTTCAATGCGGTCATTGTGTTGTGAAGATAGGACTGCAATTTCCCGCTAGAAATCAGCGCAGTTTTTTGAGAAGGATACCCTTCATCATCGAAGGGGCGTGTATTATACCCCGCAGAGAACAATGCGTCGTCGATAATACTTACAATCGGGTGTGCAATATTTTGACCAAGCTGACCCCTCAGAAGAGATTGACCTTCCTGCACATTTTTCGCTGAAAAGATACTCCAGAATGTACTTAAAAGTGTTGCCGACATTTCATTGTTGAAGAGGACTGGATAATTACCAGAATCTATCTCCCGAGCGCCTATCAGTTCAAGTGCTTTTAGCACAGCCTCATTACTTATTTTAATGGGATCAATGTCGTCGAAGTCACGGGACATAGTTTCGGAGGAACCGGATTTTGTTTCATTATCATCTTTTGCAAGGCAAAACGCAAGGCCATAGCATGCATTGGTTGCATATTCTTTGTCCAAACCATTTGAATTAGCAATTTTGAAAAGCGATTCGTTGTCACCGACAAGTGCATGAGGCACATTAATAATCCTTTTATCTGAGTCCAATGCAATTTTCTCAATTTCTTTTGCTTTTTTTATCTTGTTCTCTACTGGAATTTTTTCAAGTTCGTCATTGTAGATATCGAGGTTTTCGTTGACGGAAGGATAGTTTTTCAAGACCACCGTTTCCTTGTAATCAACGGTTCTTGCGTTGTTCTTGGCGCTTAAAAGGGCTGTGTTAAGAGATTCGTTATCTAATTTTTCAGTGTATGAATAACCGGTACTGCCATCATGTATCACTCTTATTCCAAGGCCAATTGAATCTGAGTAATTATACGCATCAATATCCTGGCGGAATATCTTTACTGAGAAGGATTTTGATTTAGAAAGATACACATCATAATCAATGATATCATGAATTTTAGCGAGATCATGTATATTTTGAAATTCTTTTTCAAACATCATTTCTCCTTTCTTCCGCCGACAACAATCTCATCAACTTTGATTGTCGGCTGCCCTACGCAAGTTGGTATATTTCCACTTTGAGAGCCGCACATACCTTCAGCAAGCTTAAGATCGTCGCTGACCATGCTGATTTTATTAAGAATATCTTTACCATTGCCTATCAGGGTAGCTCCACGAACGGGTTTTGTAATCTTACCACCTTCAATAAGATAGCCTTCTCCTACTGAGAAATTGAAATCACCAGTTCCCGGTTGAACAGAACCACCTCCCATCTTTTTGGCGTATAATCCAAACTCTACTGAAGATATCATATCATCAATTGTATCCGATCCAATATCAATGTAAGTATTTCTCATACGAGATGTTGGCGCGAATTTGTAAGATTGCCTTCTCCCACTTCCAGTTGAAGGAAGACCAATTTTCATCCCGCCAAGTTTGTCGATCATAAATGACTTGAGTATGCCCTTATCTATTAGAACTGTTCTTTGTGTGGCATTACCCTCGTCATCAATGGTTGTGGAGCCCCATCTGTTTGGCATTGTCCCGTCATCAATTGCGGTAATACATGGATTTGCAATCTGAGTATCCAGCTTATCTGCAAACACAGAAGCTCCTTTTGCGACTGCTGTAGTTTCAAGAGAATGTCCGCATGCCTCGTGGAATATAACACCACCAAAGGCATTTCCGATAATGACAGGAAATTTGCCGCTTGGAGCATAATCAGCGAGTAGCATTTTTACTGCTCTTTCTGCAGTCGTTCTCCCAAGTTTTTCTGGATCTATATTCTTGAAGAATTCATAACCCATGAGAGCTCCGGGTCCTTCTGAACCAGTTTGCATCTGGTTATCCTTATGAGCAATAGAGCTGACATATACGCGAGCATACGTTCTCTGATCAGGAGCAGATAATCCTTCGCTATTAGCTATCATGATATTCTGAACTTTCTCCATATAGGTAATACTCACCTGAGAGATATATTCTGAGAAATTTCTGGAAGCAGTATCAATTAAATGAACAAAAGCTACTTTATCATTATTGGATATAGAGCTGAATGGTGTGATAATCTTATGTGGCGAATCATATTCTGTTTGAATGAGGTTTACTACTTTAAGGGATTTATTATCGATTTCGGCTTTACTCACAACCTCTGCTGCTTTGAGAAGACCTTTTTCTGAGACATCATTTGTATAAGCATAGATCGCCCTGTGTCCATAAAAAACCCTGATGCCAGCACCGCAATCATTCCCGGTAATAGATTTTACTATCTTACTATCAAGCAGTTGCATAATCGAACTTGTAGAATCTTCGAAGAAAAGTTCTGAAAAATCAGCTCCATTTGAAAGCGCTTTTTGAAGAATGCGTTCAATTATTGAATTTTTAATCATGTGACCTCCATGACGATACTCAGGCTTAAAATATGTTCAGCGATGTCAAGAAAGTGTAGAAAATTTTGACAACAAATTTCAATAATAAATAAGCTCATATGTTGAGGTAGCTATGTTTATTATTAATATTAAAAGTAATTTCAGCGCCGCGCACAATCTTGTGGGCTATAAAGGCGACTGCGCAAAAGTGCATGGACACAACTGGAATGTCCGTCTTGCGTTGAGATGTAATAAAATTGACGAAGTTGGAATGACCATAGATTTCAAAATACTGAAAAATGATTTCAATAATATATTGGAAGAATTTGATCATGAAAATTTGAATACACTTGAATGCTTCGATAATTGCAACCCCACTTCTGAATCAATTGCGCAAAAACTATATGAAAAAGCCCAATTGGTTTTTAATAATGAAAGCACATCCGTGTTTGAAATCGAAGTAAGCGAATCAGAAAAATATTCTGTAATTTATAGACCTGATGAAAATTAACGATTCAAAATTTGTCGAAAGCGCATATAAATTCACGGATCTCTCTCAAAGTGAATTTCAGGAGATTGCCTTTATTGGTCGTTCCAATGTGGGTAAATCATCATTGATAAACACATTGCTTCAAAGAAAAAATCTTGCACAAATCAGTAAGAAACCAGGGAAAACCCGCACGATAAACATTTTTGAGGTGTCGTGTAAATGTAATGATCAGAAAAAGAAAATCAATTTTGCCGATCTTCCCGGTTACGGATTCGCAAAAATATCTGAGAAAACACAGCAAGCATGGAAAGCGCTTATCGAAGATTACATTTCAAAGAGAAAAAATCTTTGCGGTTTTATATTGATTGTGGATTTAAGGCACAATGCAGATAAAAAGGATATTGAAGCAAAAGATTGGATTGCGTCTCATAGAAAAGATATACTACTGGTTCCGACAAAGGCTGATAAATTAAGCAAGTCCCAAGCAGCAATAAAGATAAGGATGTTAAAGGATCAGTTTCTGTTGTTGCCAAATCAAGAAATAATTGGATTCTCTTCGAAAACAAGGGTTGGAAGAGACCTAATTTTAGAGTGGATTGAACAGCTCACTTCGTCTGTTAAGAATGGAGATGATACATGTTAGAAAAAGTCCAGAATCCCGATGTAATTAAAACATTGGATCTGTTAGAACTGAAAGAATTATGCAAAGATCTTAGAAATAGAATAATTGAAGTTACATCAAAAACAGGTGGTCATCTTGCTCCAAGTCTGGGTGTGGTGGAACTTACAGTTGCACTTCTCAATGTGTTCGATCCGTTAAAGAATAGAATTATCTGGGATGTTGGGCACCAATCTTATGCGTACAAAATTTTAACCGAAAGAAATGAAGATTTTGAGAATTTGCGGCAATATGGGGGAATAAGCGGATTCAATTCAATTTCAGAGAGCAAGTATGATGCCTTTGGTGTGGGACATAGCAGCACATCACTCTCTGCTGCGCTTGGGATTTCAGTAGCAAAAGAACACAAACAAAAACCCGATAAGACGATTGTTATTATTGGAGATGGAGCTCTTACCGCAGGGGAAGCGTACGAGGGATTGAATAATATTGGTGGTCTCAAAAAAGATATTATTGTGATTCTTAATGATAATTCGATGTCTATATCAAAAAATGTCGGCGGGATGCATCACTACCTCGCAAATGTGCTTTCCGGAAGACATTATAATCGAATAAAAAATGATGTTTGGGACATGGTGCAAACGTTGCCGAGGGGTGTAAAAAATAAAATTATTACTGGTGCCCGAAGATTTGAAGAAAGCATACTCAATATGATCATTCCTAATAGTCTTTTTGAAGACCTTGGCTTCAGATATATAGGCCCAATTAACGGTCACGATCTCCCTACTGCTATTAAAATACTCAAACAAGTTCGGAATAATATTAGCGAACCCGTACTTCTGCACGTCATCACTAAAAAGGGAAAAGGGTACGAGTTTGCCGAGAAAGATGCAACAAAATTTCATGGCATTTCATCCTTTAATAATATTACAGGTGAAATAAATAAAAAAAGGGCAAAATACCCGAAACCTTCATATTCGAAGATTTTTGGAGACACTCTCACAGAAATTGCCGAGAAAGATAAAGATGTAGTTGCTATTACAGCCGCTATGTGTGATGGCACAGGACTTAATGAATTCAGGGATAAATTTGCTGACAGATTCTATGATGTCGGAATTGCAGAGCAGCATGCCGTGACATTTGCCGCAGGGATTGCCTCAGAGGGATTGAAACCGTATGTAGCAATATATTCAACTTTTCTCCAACGCGCATTTGACCAGATCATTCATGATGTGGCTCTCCAAAAATTGCCTGTGAAGTTTGCGATCGACAGGGGTGGTCTTGTGGGAGAAGATGGTCCAACACACCACGGCGCTTTCGATCTTTCTTATTTGCGGTGTGTTCCGAATATGGTCATCATGGCCCCAAAAGATGGTGATGAGCTTAAAAGAATGCTCCAGTTCATGAATAAATATGACAAAGGTCCGATAGCTGTTCGATATCCTCGAGGTGTGATTGACGAGTACGATCTTAAAAAAGAGAGAATCCGGTTGGGAAAATTTGAAATAATAAACGAAGGACAGAAGACAGCTATATTGTGTGCGGGAACAAGTTTCAAGATAGGGTTTGAAGTTTATAAAAAGTTAAAGATGAAAAATATTAATCCAATCCTCATAAATGCACGATTTATTAAACCCATTGATGGGGATGTATTAAAAGAACTATACAAAAAGAAGATCAAAAACATCATCACAATCGAGGAAAATGCACTTTATGGGGGTTTTGGTACAGCAATTCTGGAAAAATGCAATGAGCTAAAAATTAATTTTACCATTAAGCGTTTTGGGCTACCCGACGAATTCGTCACTTACGGCGATGCAGATATTTTAAGAAAAAAGATTGGGTTGACCGTTAAAGATATTTATTCATTAATACTTAGTTTATGACCCATCACGATGACACTATTGCAGCAGTTTCTACACCTCCGGGTATTGGCGGCATTTCTGTTATAAGGATCAGCGGGTCAGAATGTTCTGCAATTCTTGAAAAGGTATTTATATCTCACATCTCTGTAAAAGAGATGAAATCACATCACATTTATTTTGGTAAAATTTATAATGAAAATCTATTGATAGATGAAGTGCTTGTTTCAGTTTTCAAAAACCCAAATAGCTTTACGGGTGAGGATGTTGTAGAAATAAGCTGCCATGGAGGAGCGTTTGTGACACAGAGTGTTCTTCAGACCATCCTGAAAAATGGTGTAAGACACGCAGAAAAGGGCGAATTCACAAAGAGAGCATTTCTAAGCGGGAAGATGGACCTCACAGAAGCAGAAGCTGTCATCGATCTTATTCATGCATCTACAAAACATTCATTAGAATCTGCAATATATCAACTTGAAGGAAAATTGTATCATTCAATAAATGAGATTTTGAAAGATATAACTTCGGTGCGATCCGAAATAGAATTAGATATAGATTTTTCTGATCAGGGATTGGAGCACAAGCAATACCAGGATTATCTCTCTATTTTATTGGGGATTAAATCAAGGATCGAAAAGCTGATCACAACAGCAAAAGAGGGACTTATACTTCATGATGGCTTCCGGGTAGTTATTGCCGGACCACCCAATGCCGGGAAGTCAAGCGTGTTCAACAGAATTATTGAGAATGAAAGAGCAATTGTGACAGATGTTCCGGGTACAACGCGAGATTATATTGAAGAGGACATTGCACTTGAAGGATATTTGGTGAAGCTTTTTGATACGGCGGGATTGAGAGAAGGAGCAGAAAAGGTAGAGCGCTTTGGTATAGAGAAGGCATATAAGATTTTGAAGAATGCTCACCTTATTTTATGGATCGAAGACTGTTCTGTTTCACGAGAAACACCGATGCCACATTTTGAAGGGAAACAAGTGATATCTGTGTTAAATAAATCAGATCTGATACAAAAGAATAATGCAGGAGACTCGGATTCAATTCTCGTTTCAGCCAAAACGGGAAAAGGAATTGAAGAGTTAAAGAAACTTATTGTAAAAAATATAGATGTAAACGGAGACTATCTCGCTGATGGATTGATTACTAATTCACGACAGCTTGGGGCTGCTGAAAAGAGCTTGAAAGCATTAAATCAGGCAGTTGAAACAACACAAACAGAAAGAGGTCTTGAGTTCATTGCCTTTGACCTTCATGAAGCAAGTGAATATCTTGAGGAAATAATCGGGAAAATCAGCAATGAGGATATTATAAATTCCATATTTGACCGCTTCTGTGTCGGAAAATGATTAATTATAGCTGAAGTACTTCTCTCACTTTTTCCACTAAAGAATCAGGCGAGAATGGTTTTTGAATAAAGTTAGTTCCCGGCTCCAGCACGCCACGATTACGCATCTCTTCACCTGTATAGCCAGACATGAAAAGAATTTTAAGTTGTGGTTTTTCAAACATTATTCTTTCAGCCAATTCTCTCCCATTCATCTCAGGCATAATGATGTCCGTCAGCATAAGATCTATTTGATCTGTATACTCTTTTGTAACCTCAAGTGCCTTTAAGCCGTTATAAGCTGTAATAACCTTGAATCCTTCATCTTCTAATATTTCTGTAACAAGGTCTTGAACCATTTCTTGATCTTCGACAAGGAGTATGGTGTATTGTTTGTCTGTTGATGTAGATCGAACAGGCTCAATCTCAGATTTTTCAGAGTCGATGATCTGTTCATCAATATGTTCAATTCGAGGGAAATATATTTTAAAAGTGGTGCCCACACCAAGTTCGCTGTCGACTTCAATGCCGCCATCACCTTGTTTGATGATACCATAAACAGTGGCGAGTCCGAGCCCGGTGCCTTTACCCACTTCTTTTGTTGTGAAGAAAGGCTCAAATATTCTAGAAATCGTCTCTCTACTCATTCCAGTGCCGGTATCATGTACTTCAATTATTGCATATTCTCCAGGGCTAAGCGGCTCAATTTCCCCTATAACATTTCCCTCATGAATTTCTGAAGATAGAGTTCTTATCGTGAGTTTGCCGCCATTTTGTATGGCATCTCTTGCATTTACTGCAAGGTTCATAAGAATTTGATCGATCTGATTACTGTCGGCCTTTATGAACATCTCATCACCGAATTCAGTATTTAGAACGATGTCTTCACCAATCAACCGTTGCAGCATATCCCGAACCTCCTCAATTACTTTGTTGAGATTGAGGATCTTTGGTTCAATTATTTGCTGCCTGCTAAAAGTTAGAAGTTGACCTGTCAAAGCTGCAGCTCTGCCACCGGCTTTACGTATTTCTTTGAGATCATTATAAATGGGATTTGATTCATCTAACTTACGAAGAAGAAGGTCACAACGACCATTGATCGCTGTAAGAAGATTATTAAAATCGTGTGCAATTCCACCTGCAAGACGTCCAATAGTGTCCATCTTTTGTGTCTGACGAAGCTTTTCTTCACTGTCCTTCAGTTCCTGTTCGAGTTTTTTGGATTCAGTAATGTCTTCACATATAGTCACAACTGCAATTGGCAGACCTTCAGCATTTCTGACAATATCAGAAACAAGACGAACAGGAAAAGAATCTCCATTTTGTTTGATATTAGCGCTTTCGCGGATCATTCCTTTCCATTTCATTACCTGATCGATGACCCACGGCTGTAATTTCTTTGTTGTGGCAAAAATGCGCACATCTTTGCCAAGTAACTCATTGGGCTCCCATCCATGCATATGCGCATCAGCCGGATTGGTATAAATTATCTCACCTTTGGTATTAGAGATAGTAACACCGAGCTTCATGGTCTCAATAGCTTTTTTTAACTGGAGATATTCTTCATCCGTACTGACAAACGGAGGTTGATTAATTTCACTCATTGATATCCTTTAATACTAATTTTGATAACAAAAAGAAGAACTGCAGTTATGTTATTTGAAGTATATGATTTTTCCAATTGTACTCAGGCTTTCTGTTTCTATTTTATAGAAATATATTCCTGCGGGAATTGATATTCCGCTTAGATATGTTCCTGCCCAGCTTAGAATATTTGAGTTGTCGAAATCGTTATGTGTAAATTTTCTTATCAAATGACCTCTGATATCATAAATTTCAAGATGATCAATTTTGTCATGTAGTGCCGAGAAATTAAAAGTAATAATTTCGGTAAAGGGATTGGGGTACACGGGACATATTAACTGACAGATATTATGAGAATTAGCGCTGACTGGCTGAGTGGTCAGAACGAAAGGATTAATCGCGTTGCCAATTGTGATACCATCTTCAAATGAGATCGTCTCAAGGCACGTATAGATTGAATCAGTTATCGAATCATATATTTTGAAATGAATCTCATCACCATTTGTGTTTCCCACAATAGTAAAATACCAATAGCCATCCCAATATGGCGGATTATCCGGCTGCCACATTGCCAATGACCTGCAGTCTGATTCTCCACCAGGACCGAATGCCGCAGCAATATTACTGGAATCTATACTGGTAAAAGGGTCATCATATAAAAAAATTTCTGCAAAAACAACCATTGAGTATTGAGTACCTTGAACTGGATCCCAATCTGGTGGTGTAGCTAAAAGCAGTGATACATTGAGAGCTAAAAGTATTAGAATAAAAAGCATTCTTCTTTTCATGATTGTCCCTTAAATAAAAAAAGAGGGAAGGAAGTGTGGTGGTGCTCCCTTCCCGGTTAATAACTATTGTACCATAAGCATCTTTCTTACTACAGAAGATGCGCCGGTCGTTAGTTTATAGAAATAAATACCGTTTGAAAGACGATTTCCTGTGTCGGACAAACCATCCCATATTAACGTATATTCACCCGGATTCTGATTGATAGAAACGAGAGTTTTGATCTTCTGACCAAGGATGTTATAGATAGTGAGTTCAACGTGTGAAGATTCAGGAATATAATAGCGTATTGATGTTGAATGATTAAATGGATTTGGCTGGTTGCGATATAGCTGCATCAAATTATCAGGATGCTGAATTTGTTCTAGAGTAATATCAATTGGATCGCCAATTTCTCCAAGAATGATATCATTTTGGAAAGCAATATTCTGACTTCCGATCATATATTCTCCGGTATCACTGCTGATTGCTTCAAAATGAAGTGTCTGAGATTCGCCGCCAACAACCGTGAAGTACCAAATATCATGTTGATAAGATCCAACTGAATGACAATTACCTTGTTCGTCAAAAATTCCGATTGATACTGAAGAAGGATTTTCGATGCCGATAAGATCAACAATTACGATCATGTTTTTGTCAAATCCGGTAAGAACATTCCAACCAAGCGGGTTTGATCCACTTGGAGTTGGGATATCGCCCTTTGTAATAGCAGCAATTGGATAGGTTAGTGTGTCAGCCGAGTTAATATCTATCTTGTAACTCACCCCAGGCTGCATAGACAGAAGATCTCCCACCCAAGTATTACCTTCATAGATTGCGGATTTTGCCTGTGTCTTTATTGCCTTAACACTACTGCCGAGACTCGCAAGTGCTTCGTACAGCGTGAGCTCTCCAGTTGGATAATACCCGACCCAATTCCAGTTGTAATACTGAGTTGAGTCGTATTCTAATGGTAGATAGTGTGTTTCAGGGTTTATAAGATATCCTGTAACAGTAAAAGGATCAATCGGACTCAACATATTAAGAAGATATCCGTCCCCGTCAGTAATATCGGTGAGAGTACCCACCCAGATGCCGGGAGGATCGGTGTAAGTAGCAGATTCAGTCTGATCTTTTATCTGGAAACCGTCGCAGCCAAGAGGTGCAAGAACCGCATTAATAGAAACATCATCAGGATGAACATTAAAGGAAATCCAATTCCACTCAGCAATAAGAGAAAAATCTTGATCTAACTCATTCTGCGCGATGACATCGAAATGTGTGACCGTGCAGTCCTCAAAGATAATCGTTTCATAACAATCATAAATACTGTCAGTATCAGTGTCATACATCCTGAAGCTAATCGTATCTGTTCCAGAGTTATTATTACTCACCATTGTGAGATACCAGTATCCATCAAGGTCATAATAACCATCCCATCCAAAGTATGGGGGATAATTATAATTTCCTTCCTGCCAGGTTGCAATTCCACGGCAATCTGATGTTCCTCCGGAACCAAATGCGCCGAATTGATTGCTTCCGGTATTAGAAAGATATTTCCCATCCAACGATGCAGTGACATATGCCATCATTGTGTATTGTGTGCCCGGGATGACCTCCCAGTTTAAAAGAGTTATATCAACAGTTGTGGTATCATTTGCAATCACCTCAACATCATAGATCGTGACGGTTGTGTAATCGTCCAGAGATGCCGTAACATCATATGTGCCGTTCTCAAGAATGATTTCATAATAACCGGTTGCATCGGGATTAACAGACGCAGTATCTGAGACCACTTCGACATTTGTAACAACACCTGCACCATCTTTGAGAGTAATAGTTCCTGAGATACATCCATCATATTTAATGAGGAGAAGAAAGAAATTTATATTGGTCGTCTGGTGTCCGGACACTACAACCACATCAGTAATTGTAGAATCTTGATATCCGGCTTTCGTTGCTGCTACGTCATAGGTGCCCTGAGGTAACTCAAGCAGATATTCATAGTACAGCACAAGTCCAGAATAAGGGTCGTAGACAGGATAAGGATGTGTGCTCTCGCCACCGGCGCTTACTAACACCTCTGCAGCATCGCCCAATCCTTCAAGATCAACTTGCCCAACAATCTCGCCTGGTAAAATTTCATTCAATGTTATGTCAATACCGGTAGTGACCTGTCCGAGATTAACAATAACTCCCGGGATGGGATCCGCAGAGTAGCCGTCTAAGATAGCAGTTACTGTGTAAGTGCCAGGTGCCAGGTTGATGAGATATTCGCCAGCAGCATCGGGATTAACAGTGATTCCGCCTGCGCTTACATTAACATTCTGAACATTGCCGGTTCCACCCTGAAGCGTAATTGTTCCGCTTATACCAGATTGGAGGTATGGCAGCGCACCCATATCAGCACGAGTGCCGTCAGGATCAGGTGGAGAAGCCGGATCGCCAGTATTGATACAAGGAGATTTAGTTATGTCCTGAACAGGGAAATTAGCCCATGTTATCTGGAAGTCATCATTTGCCGGGTCTGCAAACAGCGGATCACTCGAAATACATCCAGTTCCAAAATATGTCTGCCCTGTTCCGTTCATAATGTCTGAATATGTTGAAGATAAACTGCTTGCAGGTTCAACATAGATGCCATTCGTTGCGTTATTCCACACTATACAGTTAAGAATTGTGACATCAGAATTATAGAGAACTGCGAGAGCAGAACCGCTCTGAAAAGCAAGGTTGTTGCTGAAAGTTGTATTTTGAATAAAGGGAGCAGAATTATTATAACAGGAAATTCCTGCACCGTTCCACTGCGTTGTATTGCCATAGATTTGAGACCAAGTGATCGTTGGACTGGAGTTGAAGCAATTTATGCCTGCTCCCTCATAGGTGGCATCGTTGTCAGAAATAATCACTTCATTAAGCACAGGATCGGAGTTGTACAAATAAATACCCCCACCAGCGCCGCTTGCAGTATTGTCTGAAATAATTACACCATCTATGACAACATCAGAACCGGATAAATAAATTGCACCACCATTGCTGAGTGCCGAATTATTGAATAATATAGAGCTCTGAATAAGGACATCAGATGAGTTAGAACAATAGACAGCGCCCCCTCGATAATCAGGGGATATTCCCGTTGCTTTTCCGTCTTCTATCGTGCAAAAAATAACTTTTGAACTATCCTGCCCATTTGTGTTCGTGTCAATGAATCGCAATCCGTGCCAACCCGTTGCGGGTGTTTGAGCAGCGAAGGTAATCATATTTCCGGCTGAACCTTCTGCAAGCAGCCGCCCAGAAATAATGAACTTATAATGTCCGGAAAATTCAACAGCCACACCAGGATCGATCGTTAGCTGATCGCCGGATAGGATCTGTATCTCTCCATCAATAATGTATGGACTTCCTGCTATATTCCATGTACCGCTTATATTACCGGCAGGAATATGGGTTTGAGCTGCAAGAAAAGAGACCAAAAGGAAGGTCATACTAACGAATAAAATTAATTTTTTCATCGCATCCTCCAGGATATTTTTTTTATAAACATATTAAGGACTAATTTGTACGATCTTCATACCCTCATTATCTATCAGCAGTTCATAACTGCAAAAATGAGTTAATGAAGAAGGTTCTGTGGTCATTACATAATAACCGAGAATAAATGGATTTATAATTGAAGAAATATCAATTGTGATCAAACCAATTTCGGAATCAGAAACATATGCATAGGAGTTATTTACGTGAACTCCATTAACAAATCCATCAGTTTCCACATCTGATGTGTAGGTAGGAGATGAAGGATTTGAGACATCAAGAATCAAAAGACCATCCTCGCTGTTTGCAATAAATGCATAATTATTTTGAACAAAAATATCCTTTGCACCGGAAGTCGCATACGTGGAACTCAGTATAGGATTGTAAGGATCAGAGATATCAAAAATTGCAATTCCATCCAAACCCTGCGCAACGTACGCATAGGTTCCATCAACATACACACTTTGCGCGTGACCACCGGTAGAAATATTTGTCACGAAATCCGGGGTTGAATTTGATATGAAGAAAATAGTCAGACCATTGTCACCATCAGCTACGTAGGCAAAATCTCCGACTACTTCAATATCATAAGGTATGCCCGAAGTTGAGCTGCTTCCGGATAATTGAGGATTCAACGGATTTGTGATATCCACCGTTGATATGATCCCCGGGGCAGTACTGCCGCTATGACTTGTGACATATAAAAAGTTATCCTCCACGTCTGAAGAAAGGACACGGTCTTCAAAGCCAACCATTGTATGCACAATATCAGGATTTTCAGGATTGCCAAAATATATGATCTGCAACCCTTCATAATTGTCCGGAACATAGGCATACCAGCCGGACGTGACAATATCCTGAGCAATACCCGGTGTGTTTACAAACCCGATGAGATCAAGAAGGACGTTGGTCTGCGCTTCTTCGCTGTTCGCAGAAGTATAAATGCCGGAATATGCATTCACACGATAATAGAATGTGCCGCACGGTTCGGTGATGTTGTCAATAAAGGAAATAGTGTTGCTATCTACCGTTGCATAATTGGTTACCCAATCTGTACCGCCGATCTTTTTATCGATATTGAAACCGACCTCCCCTTCACTGTTGTCCTGCCATGTGAGCTTTATCTTGTTTTGATCGAGTTTCTGCAATGAAAGATTGGAAGGGGCTAAAAGCGTAGGCAAGATAGAATTCTCGATTGATGAAGATGTCGTTGTACCGACAAATGCTGTAACGCGATAGAAGACCTCCTCAAAAAGATTCACGTCGTCTATAAAAGATGTAGCGTTCACATTGAGGGTTCTGTATTTGCTTGTCCAGTTGCCCGTGCCGATTTTTTTATCAACATAAAAACCCTCATCACCAATACAATGATCTTTCCAGCTTACTTCAACCCGCGCTTGCGTTTTCTGTTCGATGATGAGATCGGTAGGATCACAATTGGGGGACATGAATGCGATGACTTTTGAATATGGAGAGGACTCATCGGTAGATTTGTTGAAAAATTTTATCTTATATGCATACACAAGACTGTCATTAGTGGGGATGTTATCAAGATAGGTGAAAAATTGAGTGGAAATATTTTGATAATTATCGTTCCAGCTTCCTGTGCCGACTCTTTTTCCGATCACAAAATAGAGCGTATCAGAATCCGCATGATCCGGAATTTGATATGTCCAGGTAATTTCGATTCTACCCTCATCTGTTTTTTTGATCTTGAGGTTTGATGGTGCGTCCGAGAGATCGGGATCAGTGAGCGTGAGGTCACAGCTTACAAGGAATAAGAAAATACCTGCGCAGAGAAGCAGCACGAAGAGGAAGCTGATTCTATTTATTCTTTGTGTCGTCGTCATCGTCGCCCTCTTCATTAAAAAGTTTTGAAGCATCCTGGTTCTTTATACGATGCTCCTCGATCTGCTGCTGAGTGGATAAGGCTTCTTTCTTGCGGTCGTTGATAGGTTTCGAGATTTCCGCCTTAATAATAACGATCATTTCTCTTACATTAGCTTCATGCCTGTTAGAACCGGTAAGATAGCGTATGCCAAACACCCACCAGGGAAGATCTTTCAAGATTGGGATGCCAGCCCGCGTCACAGTTTCGTCAGTATCATACAAGCCACCGATAACTGTTTCCTCTCCATCATAGAGCAAAACTTCTGTTGAAGATTCGCTTTTATTAATGATAGTGCTGAGTTCACCGGGAGTTGCCGAGCTTTTCTGTACACTTGCAACAAGATGAATAGCTTCGATATTTTCGTCCTCTACAACGGTTGGTGTGACAGTCATGATCACACCCGTCTGGAAAAATTCATCAGTGACATTGCCGGCATCATCTTTCTTTTTCACAGAGAAATCTTGTCCGACCTGTATTTCACCAGTTTTTCCGGAGATAACGATTATTGAAGGACGTGCGATAATAGTACCCTTCTGGTGCGATTCCAGAATAGTGAAAAGGGTATTAATATCAATTGACACATCTCCGGATTCAAGCTTTGTCGCAGCAGTGGCATTAAAGATATCCTGTCCGACACCAGCTCCTTTGAAATTTACAGAAGCAACGACCTTGCCATTGAAAAGGGTTGATCAGTCGATCCCAATACTGTTAAGAACAGATTTATCTGCCTTGAAAAATATGGAAGATATCCTAACTTGCTTTGTATCGGGTGTGATCTCTGGCTCCTTTCCCAATTCTTCCGGGAGAACTTCAGCTGCATCTTTGATCACATAGGATCCGGGAAGGTCTTCAAGAACAAGATCATTGAAATTAATGATAAGAAAGAGCGCGTTTTTCCAATACACTTCTTTAACGGGGATACCGATCGTTCCGGTAAACGTGCTCATATTAATGATCTTTTTTCCTTCAAATTGAATAGACATTACTTCGAGTGCGCGTACCGCTTCCGGGAAAGGTGTGTCGCGGGTCATTGAGACCAGTTCCTTATAAGAAAATTCGTCATAGACCCATTGTGCAAATAAGGAAACTGTGGTGAGTGAAAAAATTAAAAGTAATAGAATTATTTTTTTCATAATTCATTTCCCTGTAAATACATTTTGACTTCTTGGTTAATACCAATTCGATTAATATTAAATACAGCGCATTGCTGTTTCCAGTTTATATAGTTGAGATATCCGTATGCAACCCTAGAACCGGGCACAAGAGTGACAATTTGCCCGTTCATATCTCTAAGGAACACTTTATCCGGGGTAAGACCGATTATCAGAGCAGCATTTATATTGATATACTTCTCTTCTTCATTTCGATCGAACGGCGCATGGATTTGTGAATAGAAAGGATTATATGTAAGATTTGAATAACTAAAACTCCTGAATGGTATCTCAGAGATTGGAGTGCCGGTTTTCTTGTCATAATATACATTCAACTTAAGAGAGAAATCAACTGTATCTTTGAGGGCAGCAGAAGTTTCTGAAATTCGCATAGTTTCGATTACATAGAGAGGAGCCTGAAATTCAACCTGATAGAGAAAGAAATGGAGTAACTCGATATTTCCCGAACCGTTCAAGCTATATGAATTAAAAGGAAGGTCTCCTTTTTTGCCACCCTGAGCGACCTTAAAGTCAAAATTTAGACCCGGAGTAAAAGTTTCCGTAATATCAATAAGGTATTGGTAAGTTTGACTGGGATTATCTTTTTTGAGTATTATTTTATTATTTTCCAGAGCTTTTTTCTTCATTTCTTCAAGAGAGGCAATTATCTCATCTGTTTTTTCAAGATCAGGATTGGTCGTTTTAAGTTGATCAAGTGTTTGTTGATTTTCCCGAAATACCTTTTCAATCTTTTCAAGCCTTTTGACAGATTGAGAATTTGAGAGCATACCCCCGAAAAAAACGAGAATGAGCAATACGCCCAGGATGATAGAGTTTCTTATTGCATAGGGCATTGCATTAATCCTTTATTTCTATTGCTTTGAGCTGAGCAATATCAGCAAGCCGATTGTGCGGATAACGGGATATCAGATCGTTCCAATAATAAAGAGCTTTGTCTTTTTCATCGAGTTGAAAATAGGAATTGCCAAGCATCATCAGTGCATCGGGCGTTTTAACAGAATTGTTCTCAACAACAGTGCTGAAAATTGTAATAGCTTCTGGAATATTTCCCATTTGGTATTGAGCTTCTCCCATAAAATATTCGGCACGTGTTGCGAGTTCGCTGTCCGGATATTTCTTCATGAAAGAATAAAAATCATCATATGCACCCTGAAGATCATTCGCAAAATATTTATCCAAAATAGCGGAGTACTTATTTTGAATTTCTTCTTGATTGCTCACTTTCTGCGCTTCAACACTTTCCTCTACAGATTCATGTACGGCATCAACTTTTGTGATCCAAAAATCATGATAGGCATTCTGCTGGGTGCTGATCTTCTGTCCAAGGTCAAGCGCCTCATTTCCGGAAAGCAGATCATCAATCCGAAGTCTGTAAATAATACCGTTGCTTGTAGAGACAGGAATAATTTTTGCATTATATCCGGCTAATTTAAGTTTTTGCTGCTCGCCAAGAACAGTATCATAGTTACCATCAGCATAAAGCTGAAGCTCATATTGTGTATCAAGTTGGTTTTCCTGGGCTGGGATCTTCTTTGTTTGTTCAGGTTGAGATCCAGTTTGAGAATAATTGCTTATCTTTTGTTTTGCAACTGGTGCTAAACTATTATTGGGATATTCATGAATTATCCTATTCCAATAAAATTTTGCCTTCTCAATATTATTATTTTTTGAATAAACATTACCGAGCATCATCAGAGCATCAGGAGTTTTTATGCCATTCTGAGTGACTACTTTGTCAAAAATGAGAATTGCCTGATCGAGATCATCCATTTGATAAAGACATTCTCCCAATAGATAGCTTGCGCTGTGAGTATACTTGCTCTCAGGGAAGTCTGAAAGGAATTCCTTAAATTGATCATACGCCTGCTGGTACTGTCCGGAAAAATAGACATCAATGATCTGATTATACCGGGTTTTATCATTACTTGAAAAAATCTGAGGGATAGTCGCTGGTTCTTGTTCTTTCTCTTGAGCTGGAGTGAAATTTTCTATTTGAACCTGGGGCGATTTAAGCTGTTCTTTATTTTTTATGAATTCAATACCCGGTTCGCCTTCCTTTTTTTGTTTTGCTATTTCAATGGGATCCGGATAGCCAAAGGTGATATCGTATTGCCATATCTGCACATTCTGTATTGTGTTTTCAGTTACCTTCTCAACATTGCCATTTGGGAAAAGGTTCGAAAACGGGATCACATTCCTTTTTCTTGTGGTAAAACCGCTCACCTTGAATGTTTTTTCCTGGCTACTCAGAGAAGTGAGCCAGCTGATCTTATACTCTTCAAATGAGTTTGAAATAACATTTAATATATAGTACCACTGGTTTTTATCCCCAACAAGTTTATCAACTTTCTTTAGATTTGCCTGGAGGACTTCAATATCACCCTTCACTTGTTGTAGTTTGACAACAATGGCACGATTCTTCCTCAATTCGAGCTCAACCTGGCCATTTTCGCGGTTAATCGCGATAATGTCTTTTTTAATATTAAGATTTTTAAACGTCGCAGAAAAGGCAACGTAGAAGATCGCTGTAAGAATAATAAAACCATGCCAGGCTATCTTAAAAGGTTTCTGGTTTTCAATTATTTTGGACGGAAGAAGATTGCAGGAATAGAAATTTCTATTTCGACTCTCAAGAGATTTCCAGGCAAGGGCAATCGGAATACAGTAATCCGCAATACGTTCCGGAGGAAATGTTTCTTCTTTTGCCTGAGGAATGTGTAGCTTTTCAAGGGAGATTCGAGATATTTGAGCACCGGAATTGATCCTACTGCGGAAAAATTCGACATCATCATCTTTTGCCATCTCGCCAGACAGAATGATATTGCTTGTGATATTTACATTTGAAGTATCCTGCTCAAGAATAATCTTTGAGTAAATCACTTGTCTCATGTGCTCGACGTCGGAATCCGGGACTATTAGGGGGAAGTTCTTTACGAAATCATTCCCCTTCATTACAATTCCGAATTTAGTGTCGATGCCGATATAGATCAACAATACATATTCATCTGCGGAGAAATCATAATTATTGCGAACGAGATTCATGAGAGAGATTTCGATCGGTTCGATAAAGCTGTAGAAAAATCTCTTCTTGGAAATGAGTGGATTTATATCCTCTAAGGCATGAAGTATATCATTGCTGCCGGTTTCAGTGAAAGAAAGAATGGAATTATCTTTATTTTTTATAAAATCAAAAGTATTATTTTTATTCTTCTGCTCTTCTTTTGAGAAGATTTCATCACGTAGTTTATTTTTGATTTTGGAGCGGGAATGTGATTGAGAAAAGGTTTCGTCAAACTGAGTAAAAGAGATGGTTTCTTCAAGGGCATTCATGGATATTCTACATGTATCAAGAGGAAATTGTGAGATAAGTTTTTGAAATTCCTGCTTACCCGTCATGATGGGTTCGACTTCTTCGGTAGACCCATAATCAGCTTCTTCTAACTCTGCAAAGTCAGGAATCTTAAAATCCTCAGAAAAATCTGCGAGATCTGAAATAGGCTCTACATCTTCAGATTCGATAGCCATTGAAGCTTCAGGTTCAGCTTGCGTTTCCTCATGAGGGTAAAGATGATAAGAAAGAGTCGTTTCTGTAAGCTCTGTGAGACTTATCTTCCCATTAATAACTGAGAGCAGGGCGGCTTTAATAGTCAAGCCGTCCTGGTAAATACCAAGAGCAGTTTTTCCGTTTTTAATTAATTTCATTATTTAATGAGCAATTATGAATATGTAAGAAGCTGCTCCATTCTCTTTCTGTTATTGGAGTAGTTCAGAGCCACTTCTTTCGTGATTTCACCTTTCTTGAAGAGATTGAAAAGGTCCTGTTCCAGAGTTATCATTCCGTATTTCTTACCTTCAGTGATCATCTGGTAGATTTCATTAATGTTTTGATTTCGAATCGCAGCTTTAACTGATGGGGTCACAGAAAGTATCTCTTTTGCGAGACTTCGTTTGCCTTCTTTATTTGGAACTAATTTTTGTGAAAGTATTACAGAGAGTGTATCGGCAAGGCGGAGACGAATTCGTTCTTGTTCACGGGTTGGAAATTCACCTACTATTCTGTGAAGACTATCGACGGCAGAGCTTGTGTGAAGGGTAGAAAACGCCTTGTGTCCGCTGTCTGTAGCTTCGAGAACTCTCGCGATAGTGTCAGGATCTCTCATCTCACCTACTATTATCACATCAGGGTCCTGACGCAACGCCTGCACAACACCATTTTTGAAGGAAAGCACGTCTTCACCAACCTCTCTGTGACGGAGAATGCATCTGTCAGATTTATGCACGTATTCAATAGGTGCACCGATGATAATAATATGTGCATCATTATTATGATTGTTCATATCTATAATAGAATCCAAAGTGCTACTCTTTCCCGAACCGGTAATGCCGGTAATGAGAATAAGGCCTGATTTCTCATACTGCAGATCCATTCTTTGAATGATCGGTTCAGGAAATCCAAGGACTTCAATTTTTAAGAGATTCTGATTGATCCTGCGGAAGTTCCCTACAAGTACATTGCTTTCATAATAGATATCACTACGGAATCTGCTGGAACGCTCACCTTCTTCAAGGACCATTCCGACAGAAAGGTCAACGTTCTTATCTTTAAAAAGAAGAACTTTCTGGTCATCGGATAACACGCTGAGAAGAATAGCAGTAACCTCATCATTATTATAATGTGGCATCTCAGCATTCGGTGATTTGGTTCCGTAAATCCTATACCAGACATTGTTGTTCGAGCCGGGTCCGCCGATATCAAGGTCAGAAGCATCAATTTCCCGCATGTACTTCAGGAGCTTGCGAAGGTGTTCATATGCTTCTTCCCGCCATGCAGCATTGTAAGTTATGATTTTATTAATGTTCTGAAAACGGCTTGTTCCAGTTAAATATTCGGGTAAACCAACAAGCATTTCCGGAGTAAATGATAAGCCCATAGCTGTCCTGCCTATGCTTTTTTATTGTTGATGATCATGATCAATATTAAAATCTTGTTGAGAAAAAACTATTTCTCACCGGTTACGAGCTTGAGCATGACTATACGCTGAATAGATTTTCTCCATTTTGAAAAGAGACAATTAATGAGGTTGATCATGAACCGTTTCATAAGACGTTCGCCTTTGTATGCGAAAAAGTCGAGAAGCTTCTTCCTCTCGAAAAAGCGTATTCTACACGTAGTTTCGGATCGAAGGGTCGTGAATGTTGAACTGGCAAGTATGAAGTTCTCTTCAGCCCAGGAATCGTTCTTTCGAAGGTAGTCGACAGTAGTATTACTCAACCAGATCGACACTTCGCCATCTTCTACCAATATGATAGAGTTGGCGTTTTCATTATCAAGAGTAATATTTTGCCCAGCTTCGAATTTGCGCAACCTTCCGAGAGCTATGAAATCATCTTTTTCTTCTTTCGTGAAGCCATGCAGTATTGCCGGTTCATTTTTTGTGCTTTCCGTACCTGGCTCAAAAGCTTTTTGAAGAGGACCATAAAGATCTTCTCCATACTGCAATCCTTTTTTCACTGCATCGAGAAGCTCTTCTGCGTTGATTGGTTTGGAAAGATACTGGAACGCTCCCGCGTGAACTGCCTTGACCGCACCTTCAATACTGGAAAATCCCGTCATGATGATGATTACCGCAAGGGGCTGTTTTTTCTTGATGCGTTTCATGGTTTCAAGCCCGTCCAATCGAGGCATGACCATATCAACCATGTAGAGGTCAAAGTCATCATAGTTCATCTTATCGAGACCGTCCTGTCCGTCAACCGCAAGAGTGACCTTGTAGCCCTCTTCTTCCAGGAACTCTTTGCACAGCTCTCTGATGCTTTCCTCGTCATCAATGAGTAAAATGTGTTTTTGCATATAACTAACCTGCTATATTTATTTATTTCTTGCGTTCTTTATGAGGGTAAGACGTTTTAATTCTTGCAAACGAGCGAGGATGCCGTTGATCTTATTTATCGCTTCTGTAATCTGATTGGTGGATTTGTGAAGTTTTTCATCATTGTACTCGCTTGCTGCTTTTTTTACTCTGCTGAGTGAAAGTGAAATAATACTAAGAGGATTATTGATATCATGGTCTATGCCCGCAAGAGATGCTGATACTGCAACAACTTCCTGATAGTCCTTCAATACTTTTTCGTCAGAAACGATCCTGCTTTCCTTGTCTTTAAGGAAATCTTCCTGGTTTTTGAGTTTATCATTCGCTTCCAGCACTTTGAGAGAAAGCTTCCGGACCATCCCGCTAATGTAACTCGAAATGAACGCAATAACAGTAAACAGACCGGTGTAAGAAATAAGAAAGATCGTTTGGGTTGCAACATCCGGGGTATAAGGTTGCCCGTTAACAGGAGTAAGCCACTCAAAATTATACATGAGAATAAGAATCAGCAAACTCATACTTCCGATCATAGCCGCTACAAATCCGCCTGCTTTTTCGATTGATAAGCTTGCGGTGACGACCGCAACCAGATATATCCATACGAAAGAACTTTCGAGTCCGCCGGTAAGATGAACAACAATTGTTCCGAAAATAATATCGAGTATTATTTGTGCAGCACCAACCAGGTTATTCGATGTTATTATTTGAAGATGAAACAGAATATTCAGCACACTGATGCCGAGAAATGCTCCGACAAAAGCGACTATAGGAACGGTTTGATGTACCATACCGATGCGAAGCAAGCCGATCGCAAAAAGTATGAGTACAATAAACCAGCGAATCTTCAACCACCAGGAAAACATGAGTTTTTCCGAGTCTAATAATCTTATTTGTTCCATATGTTTATCCTTATATATTTATTTTATCCTTCATTCCATTCAAATATCTCAATTGTTATATCTATTGGAAAAGCATTAAAGGCATCTCTCACGACATCTGCGTCGAAGGATACCTCAGCATGAGCTCCCAATGATGAATCGCCAATCACATACACGGCGCCGGTTATATCGGAATGCGCACCAAAATTGACATCACCAAAAACAACTAAAATGCCACTAAATTCAATATGTGCTGTTGCATTAAGATCTCCATTAATAATGAGGATCCCTGCGCCAGACCAGGAAGATTGAACACGCAAATTGTTGTCCATCCAGGTCAGGCTATCAGGCATTGGTTCATTATTGGCAGGAGTTTCAATGTATGAGCCCAAGGACACGCACTCATCCATAACTTCTTGTTCTGTAAAGCCGAAAACCTCTTCAAAATTAAATGTGGAATCTTCAATAACAGTGCCATTTACGACAGCATGAGCTTTAATCGTTATTGAGCCGCCTGTAACAATTGCAGCGGTAATATTAGAAACTGTTCCTTCGTCTGTATAAAATCCAAATCGTGCATATGCATGATGAGTAGCCTGAGATTCAAGCTCTTGATAGGTTACATAAGAATCCACACGAATCGTGCCCTCAGACATTCTTGAATAAGCGATACTATCAATCGAACCGTCAAAAACATTCAATGGCACGAAATTATCTATTGAACCGTGAGTGCTGTCTGTAAACGTGACATTTCCTTTGAGAAGCTGGCTCATGCCGTACTGAAGAGCATAATTCGAAAGAGAGCGTGCTTGACTTATGGCAACATCATCAGTGACTATCACCGGCACTTTATCACTACCCTTGCTGCTCGAAACAACAATTCCCACTACTACAGCAAGGAGCAGGAGCGAAATGACGAGGATAGCTTTTCCCATGATATTATGGTCTCCAGTAGAGGATTTCTATACTCTCTAATGTTATTTCTCCGGTTACTTCTTCACCCCCACCTTCAGGTGCTTCGGGCTCAGGAAGTCCTGGATCGGGTGAAACTGTCGGTTCATTACAGGTTATCTCTATCCACCAATGACCCATAGCATTTCCGGGTCCTCCGACGTTCCTTAAATTTACCGTCATATCGTCGGAGGTTATAGTATAGGTAGTACCTGTTGCCATAGAAATTACTGTTTCATTCACAATAATAGTATTTCCACCGGATTTTGCTCGTAATCGGATTTCTGTAGCAGTTCCGGCGTAGGTATACGATGAACCACCAGACAGGAGTGTTGCTCTATCAATTTGACCGCTTGGTGTTTGCATTTGGAAACGACTTGAGGAATTGTTTGTAGGATTGATATTAAGATCAGTGACCATTGAAAGTGCTGGAGTTTCTTCATCTGTATCTCCGCTACTACCTCCGTTATACGTTGCAAGAATTGTGGCAAAGCTTCTTCGGTCATTATCATTGCCATATTCATCTTCACTGACAAGAGTATTGATGTCTACTTGAATTGTATATTCTTCAACCGTTACTTCTTCATCCTGCCCTTCTTCATCTTCGACGTCTTCAATGCCGGGTATTGGAACGGTCCAGCTATCATCATACACGATGCACCCACTACCGCTCAGTGATAGAGTATTCGCAACAACAAGACCACGAATTCTACCAGATCCGGTGACACTAACCGCAGCGTTTGGGGCATAAAATGCACGAACATTTGCATCTGCAGCTCCACTGACACTTATGGAAGAACCTCCGCATATAATATGCCCAGAGATACCTCCAGAGCCAGTGATTGAGAGATTTGCAGTTTCTATATAGATCGAACCGTTGAATTCAGTTGAGCCCCCAAAACTCAGGTTGTTTGACCCAGAATAGTACATGGTCAATTTGGACTCATCACCTCCGGTATTTATCACACTGCTTCCAGTGAGCGAGAATGAGTTTTCTACGTACAACTTAAGATTTCCCGATCCCTGCAATGTGATATGACCTTGACCGACACTGAGATTTCCTACGACAATATATCGAGTGCCAGAACCAACGTCGATAGTGATCGTTCGATTCGATGTCGCACTGATGGATGAATAGTAACCATCCTCGTCTATCAAATAATAGCCAGACGATGACCAGGGTGTACTGAATGAGCCACGATCTGTAAGTTCCGGGAATTCTGGATAATTGGGGAGTTCGTATGTTCTGGAAGAAGGAAGGTTAGATATTGTACCGGTTATGTTATCCTCTGGATCTCGTCCCCAACCAGCGGAATTGATAACATCTTCATAATCTGCACCAGGTCCTACATAGAAATCACCATCAACCTGTGTGCTCCACGCAAAATACACGCTATTGTCAGCGGTAGAATTTGTGCCGGTGTCACCTATGATCTCTGCACTACCCGCAAGAGTGATAGAACCGTCGGCGAAAATCATATCTAGGTCCGGCGTTTCAACAATTTCCGGTTCTTGAATAGGTGTGCTGCTATCCTGTCCGCCTTCACCCGCCTTTGTCATAGTTACAAGCACAACAAGATCCTGAAAGTCTGCAATAGAACTATTAAGATTATTTGTAGCCAATTCAAAAAGATATATAGCATCATTTACGCCGATATTGATAGTTCCGCCACTGATATATTCAGAAAGAAAGTCTCCAACCGATGCCTGGCTACCAAATCCCTCAATATCAGGAACGGGATCACCATCCCTGAGCACTTTCACATAATCATTCCCCACAGAAGTTCTTGAGAACCAAGATTCCCAATGACTATCTTGAGACCCGTCATACCAGCCACTTTTTTTAGTATAAGAATAACCATAAACAATAATATTTGCACCTGCTTCAATAGAATCAGGACATGTCCAGGTTCGAGGATTTCCGCCATCATTTAAATTTGATGAAACTGGTTGTGTATAATAACCAAATGGTTCGTAGGTTGTTCCATCTATTGAAATACGCGTAGTAACAGGATAATAAGTTGAACCGCTATATAATGCAGTACCAACAATTGTAACCTGTACAGTTACATCGTCATTAACAATAATCTCACCATCCTCGATATCGAAATCCACATCAGTATCTCCCCCTGTTCCTTCAGCCGTCCCAAATTTGTATCTAATTCTATCTATACTCCCATCAAGTGCAGGAACGTCGAAAAATGCATAATGATATGATCCGCTCTCATTATCAAAAATAGACGAGTTTGATTCAGTGATATTTTCATCTTGGACTTGTCTAATAGCCCATTTGAGTGCATATGCACCAAGATTTATAAGATCGGACCGCACTTCCTTTTCTGCGATCTTTTCAGGTATAACATCAGCCTTTCGTTCAACAGAGAGAGTGACAGTAGCAATAACTACTATTACAGCAAGGAGCATTATCATTATTAAAACTGCTTTGCCCATGGGCACCTCCAAATCCAAAATTTTTTTCTTCCAGCAATGAACATCTTATTTTGCCTAATTTTTATACTTTTTTTATGTAGAAATAAATAAAAATATATTTATAAAATATTAATAATATTAAAAGCGAAATACTGCTATAATTTAAGGTTGCCATCGTAAAATTTGAATATCGTCCACGCTTATTTCTCCAGCTTCTTCTTCAGGTTCTTCGGGCTCAGGAAGTCCTGGATCAGGTGAGATTGATGGTCCTGTGCATGTTACCTCAATCCACCAGTGTCCCTTTGATTGATTCCAGTTTCCACCATGAGTATTTCTCAGGTTCACTGCCATATCATCAGACGAAAATGTGTAGGTAGTATTTGTGGAAAGGGATATATTTGTTTCATTAACAGTAATCGTGTTTCCGCCGGTTTTTCCTCTCATGCGGATTTCAGAAGCAGGTCCTGAATATGTATATGAAGACCCATTGGTGCTTAGAGTGTTTAAGTCTATCTGACCGCTTGGAGTTTGCATACTGAAACTGTTGGATGAGTTGTTTGTAGGATTGATATTAAGATCGGCTTCCATAGAGAGTGTTGGAGTCTCTCCTTCCCCTTCTCCATCACCGCTTAAATAACTGACGAGAATGGTTGCGAAGCTTGTGTGGTCATTTTCATTCCCATATTCATCTTCGCTGACAAGAGCAGTGATATCAACCTGCACAGTTGATGCGCCCGTAACAACCGTGGTTTCTTCCTCAGTATCTTCGATGTCGGGAATAGTATCTATAAAGTCGGTATCTACACTTATCGATGCACTTCCTGATAACGAAAGAGTGTTTGCAACAAGGAGTCCGCTTATTGAGCCGGATCCCGTAATTGACACATCTGCATTGGGGGCATAAATAGCACGAATGTATACATTTGCCGCACCACTGATACTAACGGTCGAACCTCCGCTGATGATATGCCCTGTGATGCCGCCAGATCCCGTAATATACATACCTGCGTTTTCCAGATATATGGATCCGTAATAATGTGTTGCTCCTGACAGATTAACATCAGCAGCTCCTGAATAGTACATGTGAACTTTGCTGGCATCGCTACCGGTATTAATGACACTGCTGCCTGTAAGAGAGAATGAGTTTTCAACATAAAATATCAAGTTGCCAGTTCCCTGGAGTTCAATAAAACCCTGTCCAACACTTAAAGTTCCGACGACAATTTTTCTTGTGCCGGACCCTACGTCAATAGTGATCGTCCTTCCACCTGTAGCACTGATCGAAGAATAGTATCCGTCATCCGCAATAAGATATATCCCTGATGAAGTCCATGGAGTACTGAATGAACCCCGGTCAGTAAGCTCGGGGAAATCTGGATACGTGGGGAGAGGATATGTGCGAGTTGCAGCCAGATTCGAAATGGTCCCGGTAATGTTATCCTCGGGTGTGCGGCCATAGCCGGCTGAATTTATCACGTCGTTATAGTCAGCACCAGGTCCGACGTAAAAGTCTCCGTCAACCAAAGTACTCCATGCAAAATTTACACTGTTTGTGACCGTGGAATTCGTTCCGGTTGTTCCATCGATACTTGCACTGCCGGTAAGAGTAATAGCTCCGTTTGCAAAGATCATATCAAGAGCCGGTATGGTAACAGTTTCCCCTTCTTCTTCCTCCACCTCTTCTTCTTCACCTCCCCCTTCCGTTGTTACGGGGTCTCCAAATTCATAGGTGATCATGTCAATGCTCCCATCAAGAGCAGGAACATCAAAAAATGCATAATGATACGAGCCGCTTTCGTCATCAAAAATAGATGAGTTTGACTCGGTGATATCTTCGTTGCGGACTTGTTTAATCGCCCACTTGAGGGCATATGCACCAAGATTCATAAGATCGGACCGCACTTCCTTTTCTGCGATCTTTTCAGGTATAACATCAGCCTTTCGTTCAACAGAGAGAGTGACAGTAGCAATAACTACTATTACAGCAAGGAGCATTATCATTATTAAAATTGCTTTGCCCATGGGCACCTCCGGATCAAAATTTTTTTTCTTCCAGCAAAAAACATCTTATTTTGCCTTTTTGTCAATTCTTTTAATAATTATTATAAATACTATATATAGAGATTCTTAAAATATTTCCAAATTTGGATACGATGCAGGATAAATCTTTTATCAATGTCCTCGCGAAATGTATCATACTGAAATTCCATAATCATTTGAACATAGCGAACAAGAGAATCAGCAGGATTAGGATTATCGTTTACGTCATAATAGGTGAACTGAATACCAAAATCCGAGAGCTCAAATGGACCAAGAACAGGTGTGGCACCTCCATCTACATAAACGGCGAGTTGTTTATTATCAGCAAGATCTTCCTGTGCCATGTTCACAATATGCCTGGCGCCGCCCACACTATCAGCATAGGAAAAGGTAAAGAGTGTGTCTTGAGTTGATATCACAGCAGAATCTGCAACACCAGCCCCCACGAGAGAAAGATAGGTCTCTATTACTGATACGACATCTTCAGAAATCTCGACCAACTCAATCTGTTCATTTATATTCACGCCAGCAGCATGAATATAAATAATTGATGTGATCATGGTAAGAATGAAAATTCCACCAATTATTGTTGCACCGATTGCTTCTAATATCGCAGCCATAATTAATAATATAGATCCACAAAAACTTTGCTGATCGGAAATTGCGGCATACCGATCCAGAGTGTATCACCATCCGGATGAAGAGCCCACATGCTCATGTCAACCCGAATAAATTCGGGGGTTACTGTAGCCGTGTCTGCTCCGTTTACCGTGCAGGGAGTTGTAGTAATGTTCAAATGATAAACCAAATCAGATACCGTCAGGGAATCAGAGCGACCGTTATACACCGACTGAAGAGCATCAAAAGGTAAAATATCACCAAGAACTTTTGCTTCTATCTCTTGAAAGTATTTATCAAGTATTTTCTGTCCGTTTAAAAGATACATTCCTTTATATGCAAGATCAGCTTGGTCGAAGAGACTGTTATATGTTGTTAGATATATGGTTGAAAAGAGTACCATTGCAAGAAGGATAAGGAATATTTGTCCGTAGGTCATTATTAACCCTCAGATGCCGCATAGGACACTTCAGAAACGGATGTAAGCCCTTTACGTATTCTATCAAGTCCGGAATCAAGAAGAGATAGCATACCCTGTGTTTCTGCAATTTTGCGTATCTTGTCTTCATCGATATCATCACCGGATTCCATGATAGCTTTTCTTATTTCATCTGTGAAGTAGAGCGCCTCGCATATATTTACACGACCTTTATAACCGTTCATGCATTTTTTGCAGCCGTTGCCGGCTTCATATACCAATCCCTTTTTTAGATCTTCTTCTGTGAGCCCAAGCTCGAGAGCTCCTTTATATTTGTCCCGCGCAAGTGGACGTCTGCATTCTGGACAGAGCTTTCTTACAAGACGCTGGGCAATAATGATATTCATTGCATAGGCAAGAAGGAAGGTTTCGACTCCCATTTTATAAAGACGCGATATTGCACTTGGTGCATCATTTGTATGAAGTGTAGAGAATGTTAAATGGCCTGTGTTTGCAAGTTTTACTGCCACGTCAGCGGTGATCTTATCGCGGATCTCGCCGACCATTACAATATCCGGGTCATGACGAAGGATCGAACGAATTGCTTGATCAAAGGTCATCTTAGCACCTATTTTTAATTGCCGTGCGCCTTTGATAACATACTCTACAGGATCTTCGCAGGTGAGCACATTTTTGGAGGGATCAATCACATGATGAAGTGCAGCCATAAGAGTCGTACTTTTACCACTTCCGGTAGGACCCGTGAGTAAGATGATTCCTTTGGATTTATTCACCGCTTTTAAGAAGTCGGATTCCGCCTGTTTTTGCAGTCCCAATTTTTGCAGATCGGTAATAACATTTCTGTCATCAATAACACGTATCACGACACTTTCAAACCGGCGTTCATACTCTGAAGAAATAATTGGGAGCACAGACACACGAAAACGGATCAAATAACCGTCAACGATACGCTGTGCAAAACCGTCCTGAGCATTATCTCTTTCAAATCTATCAATTCCGCTTGTTCTGTCTTTTACCACTGCGGCAATAGCTTCCGGAGAGGTTTTTTCCTGGCGGTGCCATTGAATCAGTTTGCCATCTACACGGAACAGAAAATCAACATTGGAACG